>DASVOW010000883.1:0-9697 GCA_036383155.1 Ktedonobacterales bacterium | reverse complement strand
CTAACCGGCACGCAACGCCAATCATGCATGAACAGCCAGGCGGGCCCCGCTCGTGTGCCGGATATATTCGGCATAGTGGCGCCCGCCTGGTATCACTAGTCCCCTATCGAAGTTCTCATTCGCCGGTCAGCGTGATATTTCCCGCATCGACGTGCAGTGTCACTGTGCCCGTTGGGTTTGCACCCAGGTCGCCCGTCGCACTGGCGTTGGCCCCGCTGCTGTTTTGGCTGATGCCCGACCAGCCCGTTACGGTGATTTTGCCGGCGCTCGCGGTAGCATTCAGATGCGCGTCCGTCTGCTGTGGCAACGTCACATCGACATTTCCAGCGTTGTCGGTCACTTCCAGCGACGCGCCTGAGCGCAGCGAGCCATCGACGGTGACGTTACCTGCGTCGCTGTGTATGGTCGAGTCCTGAGTGAGCGTCGCCTGGGTCAGCGTGACATTGCCAAAGTTTACTATGGCTCTCACTGCGCCCGTGATGTGGCTCGCCCGCAGGTTCCCCGCTCCCATCTGCAGTGTCGCGCGGTCGGTGACCGTCATGTCGTCGAGAGTCAGGTTGCCGGCGGAAAGGTCAGCCGTCAATGTCCCTGTCAAGCCGCGCACGTCGAGGTTTCCCGCATCCAGGGTTGCATCCAGGCTCGTCGCCGCAGGCGTGGTGATCGTCAGATCAACCCTGCGTGAGAACGAGTCGAGCCCGAAATGCGGGGGTTCATTCACGTTGATTGTCAGACTGTTGCCCGCTTGCGTCGCATCCAGCGTGATGGCGTCAAGGGCATGTTGTGCGCGAGTGTGATCGATGCCGCGAACTTCCTTGTTGAGCACGACCGTCACCTGATCTGTCTTGCCCGGCACGATCCGCACGTTCGCCGCGCTCGTGCGCACCGTAATTGTCACCGGACCATCCACGGTGAAATCCCGTGTCTGCGCGCCGCTCGCCGCCCCGAAATTCCGCGCCAGCCCAAATACGATGCCGCTTGCGACAGCGCAGAGCACCATCACGGCGGCGACAGCCACCAGACACCCGCCAATCACTGGCACCCAGCCGGAGACGCGCCTGCGCTCGCCTTCACGTCCACCCTGCCAGGCAGCACGTTCCCGCCCGCCCGCCTGATTCAGCGGCAATGATGGATCAGCTCCCCGCCCATACTGACGTGGTGGATAAGGTTCTGAGTAGGATGGCTGTGGAGTATAGGGTTGGCTGCTCTGCTGCTCTGCTGCCGCTCGCTCCGCCGCTGCCGCTCGCTCCTGATCGAGGTGGCGCTCGGTTGGCGCGTCGTTCCAGTTGGCTGAGGGCTCGTTTGGGGCTGATTGTGGGTTCTGTTCGCCTGACTCGTGTGGCGTGTTGTGCTCATCCATCGTCTTCCGCCTCTTGTGATCATGTAGGGCGGCATGTGCCGCCGATCCTGTTTACTCTAGATGCCGTGCTTGACACCTTTAGTATGGCGCCGATGTGTGAGCTGCGTATCACGAGTTTGTAACAAAAGTGTGGCATTCCCATTTCGTCCAAGCTTGCCAGTCGCAACTCCTATGGTACACTGCAATGGAACACTATGCAGGCACATTCGGAGGTATGATGATGAGTCATATATTTGAGATTACGGACGAAGAATATCAGGTGATCGTAGAAGCCGCGAAAGCGCGTCGAACTACACCAGACGTCTTGTTTGCACAATTCGTTGAGGGCCTGCGTGATCCACTGAAACAGCCCCGATACCATCAGCTAGATGACTGGTTCAGGCATCTCGAAGACTTTGAGGATGGGGAGCAAAACATCCAAGGCGAAGATAATGCCGACGCATGACGAGTTCGAGCAGTTTCTACGCGAATATCGGGCAATGCCGAAACAGGGTCGTGCACTTTTTCGCAAGGCTGTAGCGCACATGAATGAGGATATGAAGGCAGGGCGCCCGTTTTGCAAGAGTCTGCGCATCAGCGCCCTCAGCGAATACTCCAATATCTACGAAATGACATGGGACATGCCAAATGGACGAGCCACCTTCATGTACGGCTCTCCACAACTACCCCGAGAACCTCATATCATTTGGCGTCGCATTGGCGGACATGAAATCTACGACAACCCATAGCCATCTCTGAGTCATATCCGTTCACGTCAAAACAGCACGGGCGGTTGCCACAAGAATGGGCCCTTGAGCCCCCGCAGGCCGTGCCCCTGCCTTTTGAGGCAAGGGGACCCACAGCAAAAACGATAAATGAATTGATATCACGCGCTGAAGCGATAGCCGACGCCCCAGACCGTCGCGATACGCTCGCCCAGCGGGCCAAGCTTCTTGCGCAGCCGCACGATATGCGTATCCACTGTCCGGTCGAATCCATCATAGCCATAGCCCCAGAGCCTCTCCAACAAAAACTCGCGACTAAACGCCCGCCCAGGATGGCCCGCCAGTAGCGCCAGCAGATCAAATTCCTTCGGCGTCAGATCGATCTCCTCGCCGTCCAGCGTCACACTATGATTCGCGATATCGATGCGCAGCGGACCGCGTAGCAGCGGCTCCGGTCCCGACGGCACGATATTCTGCCCGCTCGTTGCAGCCTCTACTCCCTGTTGCTCGCCCGCCCGACTGTCTTGCGCCGGTGACTGACTGGCAGATGTGCTGATGCCCTGGCTGTCGAGCGCCACGCGCCTTAGGATCGCCCGCACCCGCGCAAGCAGCTCGCGCATGCTGAAAGGCTTGACCAGGTAATCGTCCGCGCCGACCTCCAGCCCCAACACGCGGTCGATCTCCTCCGAGCGTGCCGTCAGCATCAGGATTGGCATCAGGTGGCGCTGCCGCACCTGCCGGCAAACCGCCAGCCCGTCCATCCCCGGCAGCATCCAGTCCAGAATGATCAGATGCGGCTGGTGCTCCTCCACCAGCTGCAGCGCCGCCGGCCCGTCAAACGCCTGATAGACCGCATGTCCCTCGGCCTCCAGATGACCACGGATCAGATTGCACATATCGACTTCGTCTTCTACGACAAGAATCGTCGCCATCGTCTCAGCTCCTCCCAGCCCGCGCCCAATCTCCCGTGGCGCCTACCGGCTGCTACGCTTCACTTGCCACCAGCAGTGTCACCTGGAAGCGACTGCCCTCACCCTCCACGCTCTGCACCGTCACCGTTCCGCCCATAGCCTGCACCAGATCGCGCACGATTGCCAACCCCAGCCCGAATCCGCCTGATGTCCGTGCGCGTGAGGCATCTGTGCGGTAGAAACGCTCGAAGATGCGATCCTGATCCTCTGGAGGTATGCCCATCCCGGTGTCGGCGACAGTCAACATGACGTGCCCGGCATCGGCCCGCTCCGCGACCAGCGAGACCAGCCCCCCCGTGGGCGTATAGGTGATCGCGTTGCGCACGAGGTTCAGCAGCACCTGCGCCAGCCGTTGCCGATCAGCTATCACCGGTGGCAGATCCGGCGCGACCTGCCGCACCAGCGTCACCTGCCGCTCGCGGCGAGCCAGCGGCGCCAGCGACTCGTACACCTCCTCGACGACCTCACCCGCCCTCGTCGGGCGCAGATCCAGCTTCAGCTCACCGGCGTCGGCCCGAGCCAGCGACAGCAAATCGTCCACCAGCGCGCTCAGCCGCTCGGATTCCCGCGAGATGATGGCAAGATAGTCGCGCAGCTCGGCGGGGGATGCGACGCTCCCCGGCGTCGTGGTGTCTGCTTCGGGCGTCTCCTCAGCCGCCATTTGCAGCGACTCCACGTGGCCTCTGATGCTCGCAATCGGCGTGCGCAATTCGTGTGACACATTCACGATCAGCTCGCGGCGGCTCTGTTCCGCGCGCGCCGCCTGTACCTGGGCGCGAGTGGCGGTCTCGCGAGCCTGTGTTAGCTGCAATTCAGCCTCGCTCATGCCCAGCGTCACCCGCGCAAACTGCGTCCACACCCACGTAAGGCCGTCGCAGGCATAGAGCGTGAGCACCCCCACGACGAGCCCCACCAGGAAGTAGAGCGGAGATGTGAGCAAGCTGATCGTCTGCGAGGCATCCAACCGGCCGTTTGCTGCTACCTGGATGATACCTGCCACTGGCGCGCAGAGCAGCGCAGCCGTCAGCGCGATCAATGTGAAGACGATACTGAACGCGAGCGTGCCGAATGGAAACTTTACCAGCAGGTAGAGCAGACTCGTCCATGTTATACGATTGCGCAGGAGAGCAGTCGTGCGCTGCCAGAAAGTCAGTCTCGGCGCTTCGGCTTGCTCACGGCGCATCGGAGCGATGGTGATGCCGAGCCACCACATCGTCAGCTCGCGCTCAAAGCCGCCGAGCCACCACGCTCCTCCCAGCATCGCCAGCAAGATCAATAATCCAACGCCGATGAAAGCCAGGCTGGTGCCCACCGAAAAGCCGATAATAAACAGCAGGAAGTAGAGCAGTCCAAGCGGAAATGCCATGAGCAGGTAGAGCATGTTCATATAGCTCTGCCTGCGCCGCACAATGCGTAGCCCGTCGGCGAGGCGCCACGGGCGGCGCTCCGGTTCCCAGCGGTGCGCTTGAGTCGATGGATATTCCATAGTAGTGTTCCTGCCTTGGGGTAGGGTCGGCTCATCGCCGCTTTGTCATCTGTGTGTCTTGAGTATACGCGCGGGGTGTAGCGCGTCTATGACATACCTGTGCCGAAAGTGTGTCGAATCGTCGCCCTGCCGGCATGGACATGTGATTCGTGAGTGATGCATAGAGTGGGATGGCTAGTGGGATGGCTCAATTCGCGCAGGGCAATAGTACATGTCAAGACACATGTGGTGTAGCGAGTACAATGAGACACGTATACCCCAGCTACATGCGCGAATACGAGCGACAGGCTGTCAAGAAGAGAGAGGCCGGCAGTGGAGGCTACGAGAGAGACAACGCCGATGCGCTTCCGTTTTCGCCCAATGCGCTGGCGCGACGCGCTGACCATCTCCAGATGGCACTATGACGGGCCGTACGCCTTCTACGATATGAGCCTCCTCGTGCTGCTGGGTGTGGTGGCTGTGCAGTGGGTGTTGCGCTCCATCAGGCAGCTCGAATTTTATGGTGCTTATGCGGAGCGCGGCGGACGCGAGCAGCTCATCGGCGTGTTCTCGTTCCTGCGCCACGGCAACACCATCGAGATTGGCCTTGGGTTGCGGCCCGACCTCACCGGGCAGGGCATTGGGCTGCCCTTCGTCCTCGCCGGCCTCGAGTATGCGCGCACCCACTCCGCGCCCAAGCGCTTTCAGCTCATCGTCGCCGCCTTCAACACACGAGCCATCCGCGTCTATGAGCGGGCAGGCTTTACACCCGTGCGCACCTTCACAGATTACCATCGCGGACGGCCCTACGCGGCCATCCTGATGGAGCGCGACGCCTGATAGACTGCGACCGCGCCGCCCGCCATGGCGAGCCCTACGGCGACTCCTATCGCGTCGCGTCAGCTCCCGTGCAGCAGCGCTCCCGCGTCCAGCGCCTGATCCAGCGCCCCACGCATAAACGCGCGCATATACACACGCCAGATCCCCACGCCCTCAGCAGGCGTAAGTCCATGAGTGGTCACTATCTGCCCCATATAGGCGCGCGCCTGCTCCGCCGCGTACGCAGCCAGTCGCTCGTTGCGCGCCGTTTCGTCCAGCTCATCGAGGATCAGCGCCCCCGACAGCACAGCCTCATGCCCAGCCTTCCAGCCCACCGCCCCCGCCGCAAGTCCCAGTCGAGGAAGCATAGGTGTTACCTCACCGCATCTGCGCGCGAACTGCCTGCAACTCCTGCAGGCGAGCGCGGGCCATAGCGCTGGTCGGATCGACCTTGGCGAGATTGCGGTAAACGCGAGCCGCCTGCTCATACTCGCCCACGGAGTAATACGTCTGACCGAGCAGATCATATGCCTCGTAGTTGTGCGGGTCCATGCCGATGAGCTGTTGCAGCGCGGCCACCGCCTCTTTCGTCTGGCGGCTGGCGAAGTAGAATCGCGCGATCACCGTCTGCTGCTCCGTCGCGTCGGGCGCCTTGCCCACCTCCAGGCAATATTGCACAAACTGCTGGCGTAGCGCCATGTCGTCGGTGGAATATTGGATGGCCTGTCGCAGCAAGTTGAGTGCCTCGTTGCGGTTCTCCATCCCCCAGTCGATCTCCGCCATGCGCTGGTAGACCTGGGCAGCGTCTTTGAGCTGGCCGCGCCGCATGTGAATGTCGGCGAGGTGGCGCAGTTCGGCCATACCCTCGTCGAGCAGCCCACGCGAGATGTGAATGTCAGCCAGCTCGCTGCGAACGGCGGGATCGTCTGGTGCGAGACGCGCCATTTCCTTGAGCACGGTGACCGCGTTCTCGACCTGGCGATTGTTGCGATAGTTGCGCACGAGTTGGCCATATTCCTGCAGCGCCGACTGCACATCGCCCTGGCGTGCCGACACCTCAGCCAGCGCCTGATAGACCTCGCTGTTCACCGGGCGCTGATCCTTCGCTGCCTGCAGCGTAGACTGCATCTGCGCGACCTGCCCTGAAAGTTGATAGGCGCGCGCCAGCAGCGTCGAGACCTCCATCTCCGGCGACAGATGCTCCTCACCGTCGCTGCGCGGGCGAGCGGCCCACACAGCCGGATCGATAGGCGTGCGGCGCGCGGCTGCGGCTGCTTCTTCCAGCTCACGCACGGCGCTGGCCGCACTTGGCGCATCGCCGGTGAGCAAATACGCTTGCCCGGCGGCGTAGCGCGCCAGCACCTCGAATCCCGGCGCTGCTGCTGCCTGCTGAAAGCACGTGACCGCCTCCTGCTGGCGTGCTGCTGCCAGGTGCACCTGCCCCAGGGCATAGCGCAAATCAGAATTTGACGGATTCGCGTCGAGCGCCTGGAGATAACTGCGCACGATCTCATCCTGGTTGCGCATCGACTCGCCGCGCATGGCCCGCAGCAGCCGGCCCAACACTTCCAGAGCGGCGACACGGCTGCCCCCCGCCCCCGGCATGCTCACGGCGGGGCCGGAGCCAACCCCAGTAGCGAGGGCGATCTGCCACTGGCTCAGCGCCAGCGTATTGCTCGAATCGACCTGCAGCACGCGCTGATATTCCCCGATGGCCTGTTGCGCGCGACCCGCCTTCATGAGAGCCGCCGCATAGCTCAGGCGCACCTGCGTATTACTTGGGCTGGAGAGCAGCGCCTGCTCGTACTCCTGAATTGCCCGGTCGACGTAGCCCAGCCGCATGTAGGAGTCCGCCGCGGACAAGCGCTCGTCGAGCACCTCGCTGGTGCGGCCCTGGCGGTTGAGCAGCTCGATCAGCTTGACCCGGTACGTCAGGTTATTTGGCTCAAGCTGCAAGATGCGTCGATAGGTTGCGATGGCATCGTCGATACGCCCGTTGACCGTGTACGTATCGATGAGGATGGCATATTTCGCGATCGCCTGTTCGATCTTGCCCTGGCGCACATAAATCTCGCCAAGCATCAGATGCACGTCGAGATATTGTGGCGCAATCTCCATCACACGCAGGCATTCCTCGATGGCAGCGGTGAGCAAGCCATGAGCCACATAGTTCTCGATATCGCGCACAGCCTGAGCCACCTGGGTGCGTTGCGGTTCCGGCAAGCCATTGATGCCAGTGCGCATGCCACCCACTCCGCTCAAATTGCTGATGAGCTGCGAGAGGTGATCGCCTGCTGTGGCGGGCGGCACGGCGGAGTAATACGATGCCGCACCCGCCAGCGCACCCAGACCGACGCTCGGGGGAAGCCCGCCGCTCATGCCCATACCGCCGTTGAACCCACCCATGCCAAAGGATCCATCCATACCGCCCATACCGCCGCCATATCCCGGTGAGCCAAAGGTCGCGCTGGCGCCCACGCCAAAGGCGTCGCCCATGCCACCAAATCCCGGTGTCGGCGACATCTCGACCGGCATGGCTTGCGGTTGAGCGGCAGGCATAGGCGCGGATGGCGCTGTGGGCGGCATCTGCGGCGCCTGAGCCGCCATATGCTGCGAGGCTTGCCGTGGCGAGGAAGCGGCTGGATCGGGCATCGCATAGTCATCGGCGACCGGACCATCAGTGTCGCCCATGCTAACTGGCTGTCGCGGACGTCCCCCCCCGCGCTGAGGGATGTTCCCACCGGCGGGGCGCGAGGCCGTCGTATTGCGGCGGCGGCGTTGCTGGGGCGGCTCGGTGCCCAGCGTCTCGCGCATCAATCGCTCGATCTCCGCGACCTGTTCCTGCCAGCCCTGGCTGCGCAGGAATCCGAGCAGCGCGGTATAGACCGTTTCCGCGCCCTCCAGATCATTCATCTCGCGGTGCGCCTCAGCCGCCTCCTGGCAGAGTTGTAGGAGTTGATCCGATTCTTCCAGTGCGAGCGCGTCGAGGTTGACGCGGTCCACAGCCTCGTCGAAGTAATGCGCCGCCTCTTCGATATTGCCCTGGGCACGGGCGCATTGACCAAGCGCGTAGTAGCAGGAGAGGGCATAGTCTGGATCGTTGAGCAGCAATTCAAATTGCGCAGCGGCGTCATCCCAGCGGTCGGCCTCCTGGTAGAGCCACCCGAGGAAATAGTGGACATCGGGGCGGTCCACGCCGCTATCGACCAGCTCCTCGCAGAGTTGTATGGCATCCTCAATCTGGCCCTCACCCTGGAGTTGTTGAGCCTCGCGCAGTGCGGATGCGATCTGGGAGCTACTCAGTCGCGAGCGGCCGCCACTGCGGCCACTACCATTCGGGCCGCTTCGTCCTGAGCGCGACCCATCCATATCTCTGGCGTCGTCCCAGTCCGGTGACGAACCCCTTCTGCTCATGCTGCTGCTCCCCACAACTGACCAGCCACTCCGATGCGCTTCCGCACCCCGTCCACGTGTGCCCCGGCGGCGGAGGTGATGATTGCGATGATTGCTAGGCGACTACATGGGCCATGTTTATTCAGACGCCATTCATGACGACAGCTAGTCGCGCACCTGTCACCCAAGAGGATACGCCATCTCGCGCAAACTGTGATCAAAACCAGGATATTTGGGCGATAGACGAGGGAGCGCGCGGCCTAGAATAACTGGCTGACCGCGCCCCTCGGCGCCCACCTGTTGCTGCAAAGTATAGCATAGCAGGGGCTGTTGGGTACAACAGCCCCTACCTTCAACCCTTCCCTCGCTGCGTCGAAGTGGCGACCTGATGTTTCCCCGCGTCACCGATAGTTGATAAATTGCAGCGGGACCGAATAATCCTTCTGCTTGAGCATGCTGATGACGGCCTGCAGATCGTCGCGGCTCTTCGCCGTGACACGCACGGCATCACCCTGGATCTGCCCCTTGACCTTGGGAAAGTTATCCCGGATCAGCTTGGTGATCTCCTTGGCCAGTTCCTGCGAGATCCCCTGCTGCAGCTCGAAGACCTGACGCACCTTCCCGCCTGCGGCTGGCTCGATCTCCCCTGGCTTGAGGATCTTCAGCGAGAGATTGCGCCGCACCAGCTTCGACTCAAGCACATCGCGGACGTTCTTAAGCGTAAATTCACTGTCGGTGACGATCGTGATGTGCTTCTTGTCGTGGGTGATCTCCGTCTTCGTGTCTTTGAGGTCGTAGCGCGTGCCCACATCGCGGCGCGTCTGGTCCAGAGCGTTGACTAGCTCCTGCTCGTCATATTGCGAGACAACGTCGAACGAGTTTTCGGCGGCTGCCATATCTCAATAACTCCTTGCTCATGCTGTACGCTGTTACTGAGAGTTCGTGAATTATTAGCCTCGATGGGCGACTTCACGTATCCCCAGTCCGC
>DASVOW010000882.1:0-9587 GCA_036383155.1 Ktedonobacterales bacterium | reverse complement strand
GTCCGGTTCATGACGCAAGCCAGCTTGGCGAGGGTGATGCCAGCGTCTCGGATGCAATCGCGGGTGTGATCGATGAGGCGGATGGCTTTGCGGAGGTGGTGCCGCGTCACAAGTATCAGATCGTCGATGCTCTGCAGCGGCGCGGGCATATCGTAGGCATGACGGGGGACGGCGTCAACGATGCGCCAGCCCTGCGCAAATCTGATGTCGGGATCGCGGTGACAGGTGCGACCGACGTAGCGCGCTCGGCAGCGGATCTGGTGCTGATGACGTCTGGGCTGGCTGTTTTGACCGATGCGATCACGGAGAGTCGTGCGGTATTTCATCGCATGAGCACGTACGTAGTATATCGCATCGCCGAGGCGATTCAGCGCCTGCTCTCGCTCTCGACGTCGCTGCTGGTGTTCGTGTTCTATCCGGTGACGCCGCTTGTGCTGGCGCTGCTGGCGACGGCGAACGGGGCGGTGCTTGTCGCGCTGGCGTATGATGCGCCTCAGCCATCGGCCAAGCCGATGAAGTGGCAAATGGCGAGCGTGGTGAGCCTGTCTATCGTGCTGGGCATACTGGGGTTGGTGGAGCTGTTCGGCCTCTTCTATCTGGCTGACCAAGGGTTCCATATACCGCACGATCAGATGCAGACGCTGATGTATCTGGCGCTGTCACTCACGGGGTTTCTCACAATTCTTGTGACACGAACGCGACGCTGGTTCTGGTCGAACCGGCCCTCGACGCTCCTGCTCGGTACGATGGTTGTCGTGCAGACTCTTGCGACGCTCATCGCCGTCTATGGATTTCTGATGGTGCCGCTGGGATGGGCGTGGGCACTCGGCATGACGGTCTATTGTCTGGTGTGGATGGTGATCAAGGATGCGGTCAAGGTGGGAGTCTATGGACTGAGTGAGCGCTACACGACGCAGGCGGCACAGCGAAGGGCACGTGTGCGCACCAGCGCGCGGGTGTAAGCTGTCCCAATGGGACTTCTGGGCCGCTGCGTCGCCACAGAGGCTATCGAGTGCACATCGTCTCATAGCCGACCTCCACCTCGCTCCCTGCCGCTACCGTGTCCGCTGCTTACTCGCGAGGCCTTTTTCTCTGTCGGCATACTGTGGTAGCTCGCCATGAGACGCGGGGCGTGCGCCGCAACATCTCCTGCATCGGATCGTTCGTGAGCATGTTGCGAGGCAGTCTTTTACGCGCTCACGGAGAGCGCGCACCTCGTCACGCCCTCTGCACCTGGTCCGCTGGCGGTACGGTACAGATGTGGTTGAGCGCGGCACCTCGCAAAAACCAAGGAGGAATGGGTATGGCAACCATCGGTGAGTGAATGGCAAGAGCAGCGCAGGGTACGCAGCTGACCAACCTCAACTACAACCTCCTGGCGAGCGTACACAGGTCGTATCTGAGCTGCAAGGCGTCAAACCCCAACAAGGTTAGCTCGGGCGCGGCATACACTCGTTCCTCGTCGCGGATAGCTGTGGGATTGGCTATCTCATGTGGCAGACGATACCAGCGTGTGACCCTGCGGGACTGTGATGCATTCGTGCATATGCGGGCAGTGTGTTGTGATGGGAGTGCAAGGTTATCCTTGTACTATTGTAGTGGACTCTTCGAGTCTAGAGTCTGTTATGGACTCGTACTAGAATGCTGATTTCAACGGCATTTACGGTAGGCGGTGAAGAGGCGCCTGTCTGTCCGCGAAGTCCATAAATTAAGGAATTCTAGTAAGGTTCATAACAGATGCACATGGCCCTGCGGGCCACCACCGAGGCGCAAAATGGGGAGAGGAATGGCTTCGGCCTCTCCGACATGCGCATTTTCACCTCAGGATCTAGTCTGCGCTCGCAGCGAAACCAGAGGCACCAGAGCCATCTCCACGGACTCTGGCTTCTTTCAGAAGGAGGCAGAGGATGGTGACGATCGATCGGGATGAGGGAGAAGCTGTCGCCCCCATCACTGTACAGCCCAAACCCATCAGTTGTTGTGATGAAGAGTTGGTAGAGGTCGAGCTCGAAGCACTGCGGCAGGGTGCCAACCAAGCGCGCAAGGACGGCACGACCCACCTCACTACCATGGCAACGGTGCGCTACGCGGCCGCCGTCGCGTGTGATCGCGCACTTGAGGTGCAATATCTTCCGCTCGATGAAGCCAAGTTCCACGAGGTCTTCATCCGCGCCTGGTCCGCTGGCTATCTCTCTGAGACACGCCGAAATTGAGCATGCTGTACCAGTGCATGCCGCTGACCTTCAGTCGAAGCAGCTGAAGGTCAGCAGTGGCAGGTGTCCAGTGTATGAATGTTGCTGTTGAGCAGGAGTAGCACCAGCCAGCGACCAATTACCATCAGGAACCTCCGAACGTGTGGGATGTCGAACGTTGGTAGGTGGTGCGGCGTACGCTAGGGCGGGCCTGCCGCTGGTGACATGCTGGTGTGCCGGAAGCAGACTGTTATGCACGAGCCGGGCGTCGGATTGGTAAGGGGGCGCGAGACGGCGACACGCACGCGCTCCAGGGTGACGAGTCCATGCTGCACTATTGCTTCCACTTTGGGGAAGACTGCTTCGATCTTTTCCGCGCGATCGATGGCGATGATCACGACGGGCAGGTCTGCACGTACGTGGCTGCACTTTGGAAGTGCTGAGTGGGGCTCGTGACGGTGGACTGACTCTTCGTGAGGCGTCTGTGATGGCGGGGCGACATGATGTCATGAGTGGCTGTTATAGGAGTCTCTAGAGGGCCCTGGCTAGAAGCGGCCTTCTGTTTGAGGAGCGAGAGCAATGTTCAAGCGCATCCTGGTTCCATTGGACGGCTCACAGCGGGCGGAACGTGCGGCATTGGTAGCGGCGCGATGTGCCAGAAGCACGGGAAGCGCCCTGTTATTTTTGCGTGTGGTTCATGCGCCAGCGCGCCTTGGACTGGCCGGTGAGCCACCGATGCTGGCCATGGCAGCCACCGAAGAAGACGTGCTGCATGTAGCAGCCTATCTCGAACAATTTGCGCGGCGGGACGAATTCAAAGACCTTGATATCGAGACGCAGGCTCTGGAAGGCGACGTCGTAGCGACCATCCTCGAGGTGGCGGCTGACGAGCAAGTGAATGCCGTGATGCTTTGCAGTCATGGACGCTCAGGCGTTATGCGCAGGGCGTTTGGCTCTGTGGCACATATGCTGGTGCGCTCTTCGCCTGTGCCGGTGTTCGTGTTGCGCGCAAAGGATTCTACGTTTCCCGCGAATGAGGCGCATGGTCTGAGGGCGATGGTCGCTCTGGACGGCTCCGAGTGCGCTGAACGCGCACTGCTGCCCGCTGCCGATCTCGTCGAGAGCCTGTCTCTGGCAAAGCCGGCTACGCTGTGGCTGGTGCGGGTCGTACCCATTCCAGATGTTCCTCCGAGCGGCGCCAGTGATAGTGGATCGGGCGAGTGGACGGAGCGACAGCGCAGTTTGCATGCGCACATGGTGGAGGAAGCCACTATTTACCTGCGGAAGGTGAGCGACCGCCTGATGAACAACGAACTAGCGGGGCGTATGGTTGCACTCGAGCAAGCTGTCATTCCTCACCCTGATATTGGGGGCGCGCTGATTGATGCCGCTATGGGAGCGACTAGGTCTGGGAGATGTGATGTCATTGCCATGGCTACCCACGGGCGCACTGGTATACAGGGGTGGATGGTAGGGAGCATTGCCGAACGTGTGCTCGACGCTGCACCTATACCCATGCTTGTGATCTCCACGCGGGAGCAACGTTCTTAGAACGTGTTTGGTAGTGCAACGGGGATGGGCATGAGCTATTCTGTGCCGTATGAGTACCAGCTATCCCAGCAACCTTACGGACGCTGAGTGGGACTGCCTGCAACGACTTCTCCCGCCTCGACCGCCGCATGGCAGACTGCGCCGCCACTCTCTGAGAACCGTGTTCGACGCCCTGTTCTATCTACTGCGTACCGGCTGCCCCTGGCGTTATCTGCCAAGCAGTTTTCCGCCATGGCAGACGGCGTACTATCACTTCAAGCAGTTTTGTCGCACCGGCCTCTGGACCAGGCTCTGGAGAGCGTTGCACGAAGTGGAACGGCGCCGGGTAGGGAAAGATCCCCACCCAAGTGCCGCCATCATGGACAGCCAGAGTGTGAAGACCGTGGAGGAATCCGCCCGCATTCGTGGCTACGACGCCCACAAGTGTGTGAAGGGCCGGAAACGACACCTGCTGGTCGACACCTTGGGCCTGGCCATTGCCTGGTACGTTACCCCCGCCGATATGCACGATACGGTTGGCGCACGTAAGCTGCTCGGGGGACTCGCGTACTTTGTGCCCAGACTGAAGAAGATCTGGGCGGACGCCGCTTACCGAGGCAAGGAACTGGCAGAGTGGTGCCGGCAGCAGGGCGTCGGTTGGGATTTGGAGGTGGTGGAGCGGGAGCCGGGGAAGCGTGGCTTCAGTGTGCAACCTTGGAGATGGGTCGTTGAAAGAAGCTTCGCTTGGTTGTCTAGGAACAGGCGGCTGGCCAAGGACTACGAGCGCAAGGTGCAGACGAGCGAGACGCTCCTCGAGGTCCCGGCGACACGCATGATACTCCGTCGACTGGCCGGATAGTCGCCTGGAAGGTCTGTATAGGCCCGCGTATGGAAGGACATTGCACTGTTCCCGCGGCTCCCTTTGCTCTGAAGCCGCGGAGCCAGCATCGCGCTCATGTCCGCAACCCCGGGATGGCTTTGGCCGTACCCCCTCTGGCCCCATGGTGGTTGAGATCATTCGCGGAGGATGGTGTCCCATGACAGTCGTATCTCTGGTCGCCGCGGGTACCCGTGGCGATGTCGAACCCTACATTGCGCTGGGCAAGGGGTTACAGGCAGCGGGATATGACGCGCGCCTCGTTGCCAGCGACGACTTCGCCACCCTGGTGGACAACGCCGGGCTCCAGTTTGCTTCTCTAGGTCTCGGTGCCCAGGCGCGGCTTCAGAGCCCGGAATGGCGCCAGGCGATGGAACAGGGCAATTTCCTGACGATTCTGTCGAAGATGCGGGCAGAGATGAAGCAAAGTGCCAGTGAACAAGCCCAGGCGCTACCGCCGCTCGTCAAGGGCAGTGACCTGATTCTCGCCGGGATGACTGGGTTGACGGGGGTCTTCTCCATCGCGGAGGCACTGCACATTCCGGTCATGCAGGCGCAGGTCGTGCCTTTCACTCCCACCTACGCGTTTCCTAGCCCATTAGTGCCATCGCTCCCGCTCGGGTCGGCGCTCAATCGGCTCTCGTTTCATATCACGCGCCAACTCTTCTGGCAGAGTTTCAAGGTCAGCGATATCGCCACCCGTCAGCTGCTCGGCTTGCCGAAGGGCTCCTTCTGGGGTCCCTATCGTGCACTGGCGCGCCAGCACGTCCCTGTCCTTTATGGCTACAGTACGCATGTCCTGCCGCGCCCGCGCGACTGGCCGGCAGAGCACCAGGTCACGGGCTATTGGTTTCTCGACCCCCCGCCCGATTGGATGCCCCCCGCTGATCTGGTGCGCTTTCTCGAAGAGGGGCCTGCGCCGGTGTATGTTGGCTTTGGCAGCATGGGCAGCCAGCATCCGGCCGAAACGGCCCAACTCGTACTGGACGCGCTCTCCCAGTCTGGCCAGCGGGGCGTCCTGGCATCTGGCTGGGGAGGCTGGGGAGGGTTGAACGCAGCAGATCTCCCTCACAACGTCCACCTGATAGAGTCCATCCCCCATAGCTGGCTGTTTGAGCGGATGGCCGCAGTAGTCCATCACGGGGGAGCTGGGACCACCGCAGCAGGGTTACGGGCAGGCGTTCCGTCTATTCTTGTCCCCTACTCAGCCGACCAACCGTTCTGGGGCAAGCGAGTCGCCGAGTTAGAGGTGGGACCAACGCCCATCCCGCGCAAGCGGCTGACCAGCCAGCGCCTAGCCGAGGCGATACGGGAAGCGGTGACCAACCGCGCCATGCGAGAGCAAGCGCGCAGCTTGGGGCAGCAGGTTCGGAGAGAGGACGGAATTGGCGCCGCGGTGGCCCTCATTGACGACTTCGTGCGGCGGTTGTGAGTATATGGTTCCCGATCGCATGCCCGCCTGCACTCTCGCAGCCCACCTGTTTGTGCTGTGCATTGCCAAACACGTTCTTAAACATATGTAGCAAGCCGCATCCGAGGGATACAGCTTGCTGGTTCACTTCACTGTTGTGGAATATCCCATCCCACGCTCACTCCTTTGAGGTGGGATGGTTCACACTCAAAGCGACAGCTTCCTTATCGGAAAGATGTGTCCTCGGAGTCCTCGCACGTGCATCTTAGTGCGCCATTGGCTGCTGCGGTGGCTGTGTCTGCTGAGCAGCGGCAGCAGCACTTGGCACCAGCAGAGTGCCCTCAGGTCCAGCGACGACATCGACCTCGACTGCGCCATGCCTGGTCATCAGTTCCGCCACCTCCTGGGCACGTTCCTGAGGTGTCTGCACCGTAACGAGAATATGACCTGCTGATACGGCGTCGGAGTACCGACGAGCTCGCTCTTCCGACAGGCCCAGACCTGTCAGGGACCCGATGAGGCCACCGGCAATGGCACCTCCGGCCAAACCGAGCACCGTTGCCCCAATCACGACGAGGAACGTGCCTGCGGCAACGATGTTCAACCCTGGAATCAAGAGCGCGCCCAATCCGATCAACAGACCAGCAATGCCTCCCGTCGTCGCACCGGTGATGGCGCCAATTTCTGTGCCCGTGGTGACGTCAATGCCCTGCTCCTTGACCACTTCGTGTCGCGCGACAAGGCCTATTTGGCTCTTGGCAATGCCTTCTTTCTGCAAGTCGTCCACCAGATCATTCGCGTCGCGACTGTGCTCGAACAAGCCGATTATCGTAGCCATACGCTCTCCTCCTCCACTAGACAGTGCGGCTCACGTGTCGTGACCAAAACGGCGTTGCACGAAACGATTCCTCACAGTGCCGCACCAACAAGACCCTCTGCAGCATAGGTCTGGCCATGAACACCATCAACACAACGCATAGAGACAACAGGCCAAGAATGTCGCATAGGTCGCAACGCCCCGGCGCGTGAGCAGCCTCGCTGGTCGGCGCGAGACTGCGCCGCGCGCACCGACCGTGTGGCCACGCGCGAGCCGATCAGACGTGCGCAGGCATGGAGGAGCGGCTCTCCTCGCGCGCCGGTTCCAGCCGGTGGCCAGCAGGCGCAATCTGGTACAGCCGCCTAACGACCCGATCCCAGACCGCATCCCCCAGGTGCAGCACGAGCCGCCCGGAGAACGGAATGGCCACCAGGTAACGCCGCCTGGGTCTGGCCGCTTCAATCGCCTGCTGGATCACCTGGGAGACGGCTTCTGGCCCGGCTCCCTGCCGACGCATCGACGCGGCAAAGCGCGCGGCGTGCTCGTAGAGGGTGCTGTACGGCGAAGAGGCATTGGCCAGGATGGTCCGGGCGTGCGCCTGGGCGGTGGCCTCGAACGGCGTGCTGACGCTCCCGGGCTCGATGATCACCACCTGGATATCAAATGGCGCCAGCTCCCAGCGCAAGGCGTCGCTCAGGGCCTCGACGGCGAACTTGGTCGCCGAGTAGGTTCCACTTCCGGGTGTTGAGCATCGGCCGGCAATCGAGCTGATGTTGACGATGCGCCCGCTGCCCTGTCGCCGCATCTGCGGGACAACCGCCCGGATCAGGCGCAACACGCCAAACACGTTGACGTCAAACATCGCCTGCACGTCGTCGACAGGCACTTCCTCCAACGCGCCGCGCAGCGCGTATCCAGCGTTGTTGACGAGCACATCGATGTGCCCGAAGCGGCGCACGACCGCGTCTGTGGCGCTGACGACCGAGGCTGGATCGGTAACGTCCAGCGGGAGTGCAAGCGCCACCGGCAAATCGTGCAGCGTCTCAGGGTGCCGCGCAGTGGCGATCACCGTGTAGCCGGCCATCGCCAAGCGCCGCGCCAAGTCGTGTCCGATTCCGGTCGAGCATCCGGTAATGAGAATGGTCTTGGGCGTCATCTAGCTCCTCCTTCTGGTTGGTGCGCGTTGAGCGCCCGTCTTTGTTGGCTCGTGCACTCTGTCACGCTCTCGTCACACGCTACACCCTCGTCACGCCATTGGCGCAACGGCAGGTGTACCTGAGCCATCCTGGGCGGGCCGTGCCGCCAGCTGGAAGAACCGCCAGGCAAGCAGGGCGAACCAGATGACCGTCGGGACGAGGGAGACGAGCGAGAGGTACAGGCCGATCGGCCCGGCGGTCGCTGGCACCAGCATCAGCACACCCAGCACCAGGCCGACGAACGCCGTGCCACGACCGAAGACGTGGCTGCGCAGCATCACCGCCGCGACGAGCAGGGTGGCGACCCCACCAAGCACATAACTCACGTCGTAGGCGGTACCCTGCCAGATCGCCAGCATCGCCTGCCCCGCGGCGCGGATCGCCGCGCGCTGCCCCTCCGTGGTTGCGGCGGCATATTGACCGCTGAGCACGAGCAGATTGAAGCCGGTGTTCGACGCGATGTAGGTCACGATGCTGACCAACCCGCAGAGGGTGGCCAGTGCCATGACCGGCTCGTGGCCGCGGCGCAGAGCGCCATAGAGGGCGAGGTAGATCACACCCATCAGCACATAGGTCGCGAGCATGAGGAGATCAAGGTCAACGAGACCCAGCAAGCCATTGCGCTGGAACAGCGCAAACCAGGCAGTGATCGTCGTCGGTGGCGGATTGACAATGAAGACGATGACCGCCAGGAAGGTAAATGCGATGGAGAGCAGCGCCGCCACACCAGCGACGCGGTAGAGTGGCCTCCAGGCGGGCTCGACCCGCTCTGCAACCGTCGCCTGCGGACGAGGGTGGCTCACCGACGGGGATCGTAAGATGGACGCGGACATGACTGTGCTCCTTTTGCATTCTCCTGTCTCTCGCCCTACCTCATAGCACACCAGCCTCACGACGGTATCTCGATCCTGAGCTGCGCGTATACAAAGGCGTCTCAGCGGTCAGCCAGTACCGAAAACGTTCCTTTTTGGTACTCTGGCATATGGGGTGGGAAGACCTGTGGTGTCATGCGGAGGGAGGAGTTCCAGAACCTCGTTACAAAATCAAAGTTCCATATCTTGACAAGCAAGCTTGGTTTTGGTACGATAGTGGCATTCGTATGACCCAGGAACAGAAGAAGCGTCTCCTCAAAGCCAAGATTGCGATTGCCCTGCAGAACGAACTGGGCCGGCAGCCCAAGGAGGAAGAGATCAAGCAGGTGTTTCTCATGGCGCGGGTGCTTTATAAGGCGGTGCTCGGACTCCATTACAAGCGGCAGGAACAGAAGAAGACCGGGCAACTGGCAATCTTTTAGGCCTTCGAGGCAAGAACAACTATGCTGATCGGCTACACCAGAATCTCCACCCACGAGCAGACCCTGAATCTGCAGAAGGATGCACTCAACATCGCAGGCTGCGAGCAAATCTACACCGATACCGTCTCAGGCGCCAAAGCCGAACGTCCGGGGCTCACGCAAGCCATCTCGCACCTTCGCTCAGGCGATACGCTGGTAGTGTGGAAGCTGGATCGGCTGGGCAGATCCCTCAAGCATTTGATCGAAACGGTCAGTAGTCTGCAGGAGCAA
>DASVOW010000881.1:0-2310 GCA_036383155.1 Ktedonobacterales bacterium | reverse complement strand
CGGCACGGTGGAGATCCGGGCCGGAGGTGGCGGTGTAGCCTTCGTTGAAGACCAGGTAGAGCACGTGCAAGACGGCGCGAAGGCGCTCGGCGCGCTCAGATTCGGGTGGCATCTGGAACGGGATGCCGCTGCTTTTGATGCTCTGCTTGGCCCGGCTGATACGCTGGGCCATAGTCGCCTCGGGGACGAAGAATGCGCGGGCGATTTGCGCCGTGGTGAGGCCGCCGACGGCGCGCAGGGTGAGCGCGATCTGCGAGGCCGGGGACAACGCGGGATGACAGCAGAGGAAGAGCAGAGTCAGGGTGTCGTCCTGGTCGGGCAGAGGCTCGTCTTCGGGTGCGGGCGAGAGAAATGCGTCGGGCGGGATGAGTGCCGCAGCTGTCACCTCACGGCGCCGTCGGGCGATCTCGCTGCGCGCCTGATCGGTCATGCGGCGGGCCGCGACCGCGATCAGCCAGTTGCGCGGGTTCTGTGGTATGCCCTGGTCGGGCCACTGGACGGCGGCGGCCAGCAGCGCCTCCTGCACCGCGTCTTCGCACAGATCGAAGCGCCCGTAGCGGCGCACGAGCGCGCCAAGGACCTGCGGCGCCAACTCGCGCAGGAGATCCTCCACGTCTGTGCTCATGCTCAGCCCTCCTGTCGTACCCCGTCGCATCATATCATTGTCGAATACGGACGCTTGAGATTGGGAGTCTACGCGCCCGGTGGGTGACCAACGCTACAATGAAGTATTGCGACGGGGTACGAGTCGCTCATCATGCCGGTTCGCTACTTGCGGACCGGCTCATAACGCAGGGCGACAACTCCGCTCTTAAACGTCCGCGCTTCCAGCAGCTTGAGGGGGAATTGACGGGTGACACCGGCAAACAGGGGTTTGCCGCGCCCCAACACCGTCGGATTGATATTGATGCGGTATTCGTCGATCAGGTCGAGCTGCATGAAGGTCTGCGCCAGCATGGTGCTGCCGAGAAACCAGATATCTTTGCCAGGCTGCTGTTTGATTTTGTTGATTTCTTCGGCGATGTTGTCTTTGATCAGCACCGTATTCTGCGCATCGTTCCATTCGACGCGATCCAGCGTGCGCGACACCACGATTTTCGTCGCGTCCTGCAGCCACTGGGCATGTTCGAGCTCGGCGGATGTGCTGTCTGGATTGCCCGGCACGGTGAGCCAGTAGCCTGCCATGCCTTGATACGTGCGACGTCCCCAGATAACCGCATCTGTAAGCGCATGCATGCTATGGGCATACTGTTCAAGCTCGTCATCATAGGAAATCCAGTCAAGCTCGTCGTTGGGACCCGAGGCGAAACCATCCAGCGAGAGATGGATGAGTGAGATGACTTTTCTCATGGTGAAGTCTCCTTTGGAGTTTGGGCAACCGCCAGGCGCTCAGCCTCCTGAGCTGAAGCACCGGCGCTCTACAGCGGTATGACGCGACGCGGCTTCAGTCACATCTCCATTCCGGACGTGTCCATGATGGGCCGCACTTCCATCGCGAAGTATTTGGCGTCGGGCCAGCGCGTGGCAATCTCGACTGCTCGCTCAGGCGTGTCGCACTCGACGATGAGGTATCCGGCCAACTGCTCCTTGGCTTCGGCGAACGGCCCATCCGTGATCGCAGGGACGCCGTCGCGCACCCTGATCGTCTTGGCGTTCGACGCATCGGCCAGGGCTTCGCCGCCAATCGCCTCGCCGGACTCGGTGAGCTCCTTCATGATGGCATCGACCTCGGCGAACAGGGCGGCGCGTTCCTCCTCAGACCAGGCGGCGTAGGTCGCGGGGTTGTTGTAGATCATCAGCATGTACTTCATGTCTTCCCTCCTCAGGGTTCCGGATAGCGCTGGCGCCGCTCGTTGCGGGCCATTCATACAGAGGTCGGAGCCGGAGATGCGTTCTCGACATCCGAAATGAGGTCTCCGGCTCGTCGCCATGTTAATTCTTGAAGAACGCTTCCAAAATGGGCGCGAGGAGCTCCGGGGCGACGTCGTGCATCTGCCCTTCCAGCGTGCGCCGCTGGGCATGGGGGAGGACGTCTGCGAGCACTTGTGCGGCGTGGTGCATGTGTGGCGCGCTTGCCCCGCCATCCATCACGAGCGTGGGAACCGTGACAGAGGCCCAGCGAGTGAGCGACCGCGGATCGCCCGACCCCGTGTCTCCCACGATCGCGCAGTCATAGGGCAGCGTGTGCGCCACCGCCTCGAACGCGGGCCATGTGGGATCGTGTTGCATCTGATCGACGAATTCAGCGGGAACGCCTGCCGCCTGGGTCATAAAGTACGCGACCGCATCGCCACGGCGACCCTCCGCCAA
>DASVOW010000880.1:0-2975 GCA_036383155.1 Ktedonobacterales bacterium | reverse complement strand
CCGGCTCGCAAGAAAGCGCAGGCAGCACAGTATGTATAATCGCCCCGGTGGTCCACCAGTGCCGCCCATTGGTGACGACGATCCTACTCTGCCGTCTCGCTATCCTCAGCCGATGCAGCTTGCTGTGCCGTCTCAGGCGCCCATCGCCGTCGCATCCCCACCCGTCGAGCGCCCGCCCCGCGTCGACGAGCGCGTTGCCGCCGCCATCGCCCACCTGCTGGTGCTCTTCCTCCTGCCCGGATCGCTCGTCGCCTGGATGATCTGGATGCTCAACCGCCGTCGCTCGCCATTTATCGCCTACCACGCGCGCCAGGCGGTCCTCTGGCAGACGCTGTCCAACATCGTCTTCACGATACTGTTGATCATCGCCTTCGCCGCAATCTTCACATCCCTCGGCACGTTGTTCAACGAGGGGAACACTCGCGACGACACCTCCATTCCCGTGCTCATCTCATCCTTCCTCGGCGTCTTCGCGCTCATCGTGGTCTCCGAGCTCTACTTCTGGATCACCGCCTTCGTGGGCGCCTTCGCCGCCCTCCTTGGCAAACGCCACCGCTACCCCATCGTCAATCGCAAGCCCAAATCGCCCAAATCCAAATAACCACTCTCCCTACGGCTCTGGCGGATGCGCCGACCGCTGCTCATGCGTCAACACGCGCTCATCCGGCCCAATCGCCAGCGTCACCACATGCCAGGGGCGCCGCGTCAGGGCAATAGCGAGCGCCACCGCCGCGCCGGCGAACCCAAGGAGCGCGAGCACGAGCAACGGCACAGACTCCCGCCCCAGGCGTCCGCGTCTGATGACCTGAATCAGATAGGCATCGCTATAGCGCACGCGATACCCCCGGCGCACCCAGTTGAGCGCAGCCCGGCTCAACACGTCCGGTGGCAGAGCATCCTGCTCGTCGTTGGGGTTGCTGTCTCCCCTGTTCCCGTCACCATTCGTCATATCGTTTGGTCGCCTTCGCTGGCCTCTCTTGCTGGCGCTCAACGCGCTGCGTCTCCGCATTGCTAACACGACCTTTTCGCTCTCCGGTTGCCACACGCGAACCACACACGTCATATGGCGTATCACGCCAAATGCTACCATACCCCAGAATCGTGACTATCGGGTGACAAATGCGTGAAGATGCAGTAGCGACGCCGCCACTATGGTGCGCATCCCGTTCCTACAGGTCGGGACCCTTGTCTACATGACCCACAGCAATCCTCCAACTGTACCAGACCGCTTGACGCACAAAGAGCCGGTCTCTATCATTGTCGAGTACAGTCAAAACACATGAGATATGCACCGCACTGAGCTTTCTTTCCCGATGAGGCGCTCCTACGTGTGGCGCGCAGCATGATACGATACTATGGCTGCTCTGGCGGGCTGGGTGTTGGAGAGGTGACGTGGTGATAGTTGAGTGCGCCCCACGAGCGCGACGCAAGCTGGCTGCCCGCCGGACATCCCGGCGCAGACGCTCTCGCGGTCAGGCAATGGTCGAGTTCGCCCTCGTCGCCCCAGTCTTTTTCCTGATGTTCTTTGGCGTCCTCGAATATGCGCTGATCAGCTCCTCCATCACTACGTTTAATTTCGCTGCCCAAGACGGCGCCCGTATCGGCTCTATCCTGGGCCGCACCGACGCCACCGTCGATCAGCAAATTGTGAACGACATCGTCGGTCGCACCAGCGGCTTTGTCGTGGCAAAAGCGCAGTTGATAGAAATCTACCGCTCCGACGTCGCTGGCAGCCCGCCGCCCAGTTCCGGCGCCGTCGAAATGGCCTACCCGCCCACCACGGGCAGCGCCTGTTCCGTCTGCAACTGGGCAGTCGCCTCGCGCAACGACAGCTTGCTGAACGCCGACTATCTCGGCGTGCGCATCACCTATGTCTACAACTATCTCACCGCATTCCTCTCCGGCGGCGCTTCTCAGCTCCAATTAAGCGCCATCTCGGTCCAGCGCATCGAGCCGCAGAGCTATCAGGGCTACCGCCCCCATCTCCCAGCAATGTTGTCTTCCATGTCTCACCAAGCCCCTGCCTCGTCATGCGCCACTACCGGGCCATTGCCGGTGTTGAGTTCTCACGATCCCGCTGGCGGTGGCGCGTCATGCCCCATTCAACCGGTAGCCTGGTTGCGCGAGCGCGTGCCGGGCGTGCTGGCCCATTCGATAGGAGGCGCCGCGTGAGTCACACGACCGCAGCCCTGATGCGACGTGAGCAGCCTGTGCGCCCCCTCATCTCGCGTCTTCGCCGCCGCCGCGAGCGCGGTCAGGCCTTGGTCGAGTTCGCCATCTTCGTCGTCATTCTGGCAAATCTCCTCGCGGGCGTCGTCGATATCGGTGGCCTCCTGGGTGGACACGTGGGCATGGTCTTTGCCGCCCGCCAGGGTGCGCGCACTGCTGCCGTACTCGGGAACCTCGGCAAGGCCGACTGTGCGACAGTTGGCGCCGTCCAGGCCGCTGTCGCCAATCTGTCAGGCATCACCCTGACCAGGATCATCATCTACAAAGCGGGCGCCTTCGGCTTCCCCATCGATGCCACTACGCGGGAGACCTATCCAGGCAACACTCAGTGCAACCCCGTCACGGGAGCGTTGACAAACACGCCTTCGCCCGATGGCTATCATCCCGACCAGCGCAACAATCAGCCCCTTCTCGAAGACTCCGTTGGGGTTGAGCTGGATTACACCTATTCGTTTCCGCTGCCCTTCCTTCCGATTGGCGCGGTGAGCACCATCAGCTTGACCGATCATGCCGTCATGCCAATCAATCCGACAGGTGTCGCGTCTCCGCAGCCGACAGGGACAACTCTCAGCACTCCTGGGCCATAACGGCGATACTCGCTCATATAGGCTCGCGCCTGATTTCGCTCGATGCAGCATGCATACAACACTACCTGCACGTGGAGGATTCCATATGTCTCACCAGTCTGATACATGCCTCGGCATACGTGAGCAGCGCCGCGCGACCCACCGCATCGCTCGTCGTCG
>DASVOW010000879.1:0-2907 GCA_036383155.1 Ktedonobacterales bacterium | reverse complement strand
CCCTCCGGCACCAGCCATACCGGCACCGATGGCACTATCTGGTTTTACGAGCTTCATAGCGGCACTGTCGGCCACCTGCTGCCAGACGGCACCTTCACCTTCATCTCAACCAAGCTCCAGGGCACGCCTGTTCAGCTACTGGTTGGCGCACACAACACCAGTTGGTTCTCCGCACCCTCGCCCGGTACCGTGGAGTATCTGTCGCTCACTGGAGCCGAGAAGTCGTTTACGCTACACCTGCCAACCAATGATGCGCCGCAGTTTGCCGTCGGCGGCGATGGCAATCTCTATTTCAGCTTATCCAATCAACTTGGTCGCATCACCCAGCGCGGCGACCAACACCTGTATCCGGTTCCCATACTCGATGCGAACGTCCACGGGCTGGTCGCCGGACGCGATGGGCGCCTCTGGTTCAGCGAGATACCATCAGAGACCGGGGAGAACTGGTCGATCATTGGAGAGCTCATTCCATGATGCGCCCGGCGGTGGGGCGGTCATCGAGCTATTTACTCCAGTCCCTCCTCGATGGCTTTGATATACCGATCCGCTGATCGCCGGACGACTGCGCTCGCATCTTTGCTGACAACGCTCTCGAACCAGGCGGCATACAGACGCTCAAACGGGTAGGAGGCGATGGTGTCGCGTATATGGCGAATTGCGCGCGCCGGCAGCGGGATCAGATTCGGGTAGCTGTACATGAAGCTCACCCACGACCGATCGGCGGCAACAGAGATGGTGTCACCTGTCAGGAGCGCTCCCTGCCCCTCCGCGCCTCCGGGCCAGTGCAGGACGGTGCTGCCGGGAAAGTGCCCACCCAAGCGCGCCAACGTGATCCCATCGAAGAGGGGCAATGTCTCACCAGACCAGAAATTGATCCGCTCGTCCGGTCTCATGACCCAACGGCGATTCGATTCGTGCAGATGGATGGGAGCGTCGAAGCGCTCGGCCCAATCGATCATCGAGCCATAGAGATGCGGATGTGAGGCGGCAATGGCAGCAATCCCGCCCAGACCCTCGACGGCTTGCACCATCTCATCATCCAGCAGACTGGTACATTCCCACAGCACATTTCCTTTGTCCGTCTGGACCAAGAGCGCTCGTTGGCCGATGGCGAAGGCCGGGGCGGTGCCGATGCCGGTGAGCCGCGGCTCTTCTTGCTGGATGAGCGCATGGTAGCCATCCTGCCGCATCTTGTCGAGTGTGGTCCACTGTTGCCCGTTCTTCCCGATATACTGCCGCGGATCCAGACAGATGGGGCACTCCCCCGGCGGCTCCTGGCTTTGGGCAAACTGAGCACCACAGGTGACGCATATCCAATGTTCCATAGTCGAAGAACTCCTCCCACGCCTCGAAGCGATCGCTGGCGAATCAATCAGGCCGGCTCATATCCAAGCCAACCCATGTGCATGCTCTCTAGTTGTAATGCGGGATTGCGCGACCTGGCAATACTACTTTGTGCGGTTCCATCGCGTTGTGTGCCTCAGCAGCCAGTTACCGCTCGGCTAGGGCGATGTTGCCATTTACGCTATAATTGCGGCAAGCCTGTCGTTCAACAGGACATGACGTTGCTTCACACGACACGCCATCCACGGGAGAGGTGCCGCTGGCGGAGCTTGGGAGAAGATACACTTCGATGATGGAAGCGAACCAAGACGAGAAGTTTGACCAGGTGGCTCGAAAACTCGATCCTCAAGGCAGGCTGCTGCGAGCATGGGAGCTGCAAGGAGGCGTCTCGGCGCAGGTGACGGCGCTTGAGGTGGAGCGAGCTGATGGCCGGATGACCAAACTGATCGTGCGCCAGCATGGTGCAGTGGATCTCGAGCAACACCCTGACGTCGCAGTGGACGAATTCACGTTGCTGCAGCTATTGCATGCAGAGGGAATGCCGACGCCGAAGCCGTATCTGCTCGACCAATCCGGCGAGATATTCGCTACGCCGTACATCGTCATCGAGTATGTCGAGGGAGAGACGGAATTTGCGCCTGCGAATATTTCTGATCTTCTCTCTCAGCTCGCCACACATCTGTCCAGGATTCACAGGATAGATGACTCAACGCCGGCCGTATCCGTTCTGCCCAGGCAAGAGCGCCGGTTTGCCGGGATCTTGCGCGAACGGCCGGCACTCGATGCGGCTGGGGATGAAGCGCGTATTCGCGACGCATTGGAGGCCGTCTGGCCGCCGCCTCAGCGCAATCGCTCCGTCTTGCTGCATGGGGATTACTGGCCGGGCAACGTCTTGTGGAAGGATGGGAAGCTTGTCGCCATCATCGACTGGGAGGACGCGGCGGTAGGCGATCCGCTTGCCGATGTCGGCAATTGCAGGCTTGAGATCCTGTGGGCGTTCGGAGTCGAGGCGATGCAGTCCTTCACCCAGCAGTATCAAGCCACGACCGATATTGAGTTCACCAACCTTCCCTATTGGGATCTCTGCGCCGCATTACGCCTGATATCAGGAATTGGCGAATGGGTCGCCGACGAACCTACGGAAAGAGCAATGCGCGAGCGGCTACACTGGTTCATCGCCCAAGCACTCGACCGGCTATCGCTCCCCTGAGCGAACTCGATGGCGCGATCTGCTCCGCAGGACGGTCCCACGGAGCAGATCGCATGTGACCAACGCCGGTTATCAGTGTGTGTCGTACCAGTAGAGGTTGTAGACGCGCAGGATGCTGAGCAGCGACGACCCAGGATCGCGGTGGTCGGTATAGTGGCCGGCATCCCATGGCGAGCGGCCAAGCGCGCGAGCCGCGGCATCGACACCGCCACTCGTGGCGGCAGGCGCAACAGCTGAGTAGTAGCCAAGGCGTGCGACTCGCACGTAGATGCGTGTACCATCCTGTGGCGTACGGGCGTAGGCGAACGCGGCGGGCGAACCGGGAACCGCGATGCCATTGACCGTAGGCTCGC
>DASVOW010000878.1:0-5287 GCA_036383155.1 Ktedonobacterales bacterium | reverse complement strand
CAGTCCCATCAGAGATAGAGACAGCAGACAGAGACACTCATGAGCGGCGAAGAGACAGCCATGCAATACGCGCCACACGCGCACCTCCAGATCACCATTGACGGACCGGCAGGTGTCGGCAAGAGCACCATCGGCGAGCGCCTCGCGCAACGCCTTGGCACTCTCTATGTCGACACCGGCGCCTTCTACCGCACGCTCACCTATCTCGCCCTCGCGCACGGCCTCGCCCCCGACGACGCTCCAGCGCTCGAAGTCCTCGCCCGCGACATGCATATCGCCATCGTCGCCCCCACTCCCATCACCGCCGACGGACGGCAATACACCGTCCTGGTGGATGGCGGCGATATCACGCAGCGACTACGCACCCCCGACGTTGAGGCCGCCGTCTCGCGTGTCTCCAGTCATGAGGGCGTCCGCAGGGAGTTGATCGAGCGCATGCGAGAAATGGCTGGCCGGCAGAGCGTCGTCATGGTCGGGCGCGACATCGGCGCCGTCGTCTTGCCGCACGCGCACTTCAAAGTCTACCTGACCACCTCGCTGGAGCAGCGCGCCCAGCGCCGCCACCGCGATCTGGTCGCTGCCCAGGGCGAAAACGCGCCGTCACTGGACACCGTGCGCCAGAAAATCGCCGAGCGCGACGCCATCGACGCCCCCCACACCTACATCGCGCCCGACGCCATGGTCATCAACAACGACAACCTCGAAGCGGATGATGTCGTCGCGCGCATTCTTGCGGCGCTGGCCGAGCGCGACCTGATACAGCCGCGTGCCACACGTGCTATGGAGGAATGAGCGATGCAAAGCCAAACGCAGAGTTCAGCGCCCACCCCCCAGTCCCCCAAACAAAGCGAAAAGCCAAAGTCTCTCGACGGCCAGGAGTCGCCGTTCGTCTACGGCGTCATGCGCATTGTCGCCGCCATACTCCTTCCGCTCTTCGCCCGCCTTCACACGGTGGACGTTGAGAACGTCCCTAAAGAGGGACCGGTCATCCTTGCCATCAATCATATTCACTGGCTCGACATCCCCCTGGCCTCCTTCCGGATACCGCGTGTCACGCACTACATGGCAAAGATCGAGCTCTTCAGCATCCCCATAATTGGCTGGCTGATCCGCCGTCTGGGAGCCTTCCCCGTGCGCCGCGGCGAGAGCGACCGTGAATCGCTGCGCACCTCCGAGCGCATGCTTGCTGATGGCAACCTCCTCATGATCTTCCCCGAAGGTCACCGCAGCGGCAACGGCAAGCTCCTCAAAGGCCATCCCGGCGCGTCGTATCTCGCCCTGCGCACCGGCGTCCCCGTCGTCGCCGTTGGCATCTCCGGAACCGAAAACGTCTTCAAGCGCTTCAACTACGGCCCCTGGGCGCCCAAAGTCACCATACGCTTCAGCAAGCCCTTCACCCTTGGCACAGGCGGCAAACGTTCCCGCGAAGGCATGGCCGAGGCCACCGACACCCTCATGCGCCAGATCGCCGCCATGCTCCCCCCCGAATATCGCGGTGCCTACGCCGACACCACCCCCGACGTACCCACCAGCTCCGACACCACCCCCGCCAGCGTGGCAACCGACGCCACGGCCGTCTCGGGCAATGGGTAAGTAGTGCGAATGTGACTGCCAGCAGATCACGAGACAGATCGCTTCACGGGCATGCTGTCCGGCGTGGGCGACGTCAGGTCACGGCAAGGAGGCGACTGCCGCACGTCTACGTCTTCTCATCGCACTCAAGCGCCAGAGATACAAAGGCATGCCCTGTCATCACGACATCGCTGGTCTGGTGGACTCAGAATTGCGGGTATCTCGCCTCTAGATCGCGTCTACAGCATACGGCTGATTCGCACAAGACCACCAGAGGGCGGAGAGTACGATGCAACACGACAGTTCATTCGCACAGCCAGACGCACCCGATTCAGCCACACAGACGCAAGGCGACCCCAGGCACGGCCCAGGTGCTGACGTTGACCGCGCCCATAAACGCCTAAACCTCACCCAGCAACCCAGTTCACCCATCGGCCGCCATTGGCTGGTGTTTGTCATCTTCACGCTGTCAGGTGCCGCCGGGCTGATCTATGAAGTGGTCTGGTCGCGCCAGCTCGTCCTCGTCTTCGGCAACACCACGCAAGCCGTCTCAGCGATCCTCACCGGCTTCTTCGGTGGCATGGCCATCGGCAGCCTCCTTGGCGGGCGCCTCGCCGATCGCGCACGCCGCCCGCTGCGCCTCTACGGCCTGCTTGAGCTGCTGCTGGTCGTGGTCGTGCTGCTCACCCCGCTCACCTTCCTGCTCATCCACGATGTCTACCGTGGCGCCTTCAGTGCCCTGATCGCCAGCCCGCACCTGCTCGCACTCGTCCGCTTCGGCCTCGCCCTGCTGGCCCTCGGCCCCGCCACGATCTTGATGGGCGCGACCCTCCCCACCTTGACCCGCTACTTATCGCGCACCGCTGCGGACCTGAGCTCGGCCTTCGGCAAGCTCTACGCCGTCAACACCATCGGCGCCATCCTCGGCACCATCACCGCCGGCTTCGTCCTCATCGAGCTGCTCGGCCTCAGCGGCGCGCTCCGCGTGGGTGCCGCCTGCTCAGCCATCGCCGGCAGCATCGCCCTCCTCCTCGACTACACAGCCGATCCGGCTCCCGCGCAGGCTGAGCGCAGCGCCGCGCCGCTTCCCGACAACCGTGCCCAAGGCTCCGCAGCCGCCGTTCCCCATCGGCGCATCCGTCTGGCGCTGCTCGTGGCCTTCGTCTCCGGCCTCACCTCGCTCGGCTATCAGGTGCTATGGACACGCCTGCTCGCCTCAGGCACCGGCAACTCGACCTACGTCTTCACCACCATCCTGGCGGTCTTCCTGATCGGCCTGGCGCTTGGAGCGGTTGCCTTCGCCCTCTTCCGCACGCGCATCCAGGCGCACAACCAGACGATCGACTTGCTCGCCATTGGTCAGGTGGTCATCGCGCTCCTCGTCCTGCTGGGGATGGTCACGGTGATCAGCCATGGCTCCAGCGTCGTGATTGGCCACGGCCTCTCCACGGTCCGCGCTCTGTTCGTTAGCGGGCTGATCGTCGTGCTGCCGGCCACCTTCATCATGGGCCTGACCTTTCCCGCCTCCTCCGCCCTCATCACCGGCCCCGAGGGCCACGTCGGCGCCAATAGCGGTCTGTTGCTCTCGGCCAACACGCTCGGCTCCATCACCGGCACCTTCCTCATCCCCTTCGTCGTCATCCCGCTCGTCGGCTCGCCCGTCGCCCTCGGCCTCATCGCCCTGGTCAACCTGGCTACCGGCATCGCCCTCGCCCTCGCCGGCCGCATCGAGGCGCCCTCCCTCCGCTGGCTCACCGCTGGCGCCGGCGCGATCACGGCAGTAGTGCTGCTGGTCGCCCTCACCCTCGGCAACGTCTTCGTCGACCCCAATATCGTGCGGCTCCGCGCCGACAACGGCACCCTCGCTATGTCCCTGGAAGACGAGATCGCCTCTGTCCAGGCCGGCACCGATCATGACCGCCAGCAACTCTGGGTCACCGGCACCTCGATGACGGTTCTGACGGTCGACACCAAGCTCATGCCCATCCTGCCCCTGGCGCTGCGCCCCGACTCCCGCAGCGAGCTCACCATCGCCTTTGGCATGGGCTCCGCCTACCGCGCCTCGCTCAACGCCGGGCTGACCACCACCGCCGTCGAGCTCGTCCCCTCCGTGCCCAAAACCTTCGGCGTCTTCTACCCCGACGCCCAGCAGGTGCTCGCCAATCCCCACGGCCACATCGTCATCGCCGACGGACGCAACTACGTCGAGCTGACCGACCAGCACTACGACATCATCGTCGTCGATCCACCGCCCCCCATCTACTCCTCCGGCGTCTCGGTGATCTCCTCGCGCGAGTTCTACGCCGCCGCCAAGGCGCGTCTAACGCCGGGCGGCGTGATGATGCAGTGGGTGCCCTACGGCTCCACGCTCGACGAGCTCAAAGCCCACCTGCGCACCTACCGTGACGTCTTTCCCCACGTGATCATCGCCTTCGGCCCTGGCGGCAGCGGCATCTATATGCTGGGCTCGGAGCAGCCCATCGCCTTCGACCAGACGGCGATTCACCAGGCACTCAGCCGGTCGCACGTCGTCGACGATATCTCCTCCGCGTTCGACTCACCCCGGCATGATCTAGAGGGCTGGGCCACGGCGATCCCCACCCTCGTCTGGATTCAGGGCGATCAGGTCGCCCGATTCGCCGGAACCGGACCGCTCGTCACCGACGACCACCCGCTCCCCGAGTATTTCCTATTGCGCAGCAGGTATGGCCCGCCGTCGCCCACCGTCACCCATGCGCTCCTCAAATCCCTGACACCTGCTCCCTGACGCCGCCCCACCTTCCCGAACCTGGATGTAATGCCGGTCGACGTGCACGTCGACCGGCATTGCTTATACACCCCGCTTATGCTGGCACCACCCCACGGTGCCTACGACCACAAGGTAAGTGTACTGGCGCGTCTCCCATGCGTCCAATAGATACTTTCTATCTTCTCCATCAGCTATACTCATGACCATGGAACTGACTGAAATCGAGGCATTCATCGCCATTACGCGTACAGGCGGCTTCACGCGAGCGGCCGAGCTCCTGCACATCTCCCAGCCGGCAATCAGCCGGCGCATCGAGTTGATGGAGCGCGAGCTGGGCGCGCCTTTGTTTGAGCGCCTCTCCACCGGCATTCGCCTGTCCGCCGCCGGAGAGGCGTTTCTGCCGTACGCCCAGCACGTATTGGCCGCGCTCTCGGATGGCAGAGCAGCCGTGCATGCTCTCGAAGCGGAGGAACAGGGAACCATTACGCTGGCACTAGTGGGAACATTAGCCAGCACACACCTGACGCCACAATTGCAGGCGTTCCATGCGTCCTACCCTGACGTTCGTCTCCTGCTGCGGACCGCTCGCAGCGATGAAGTCAGCAGCCTCGTTCAGCAGGGAGATGCGGACCTCGGCCTGAGATACTTCGCCGATCCCCATCCAGAAATCCGTTCTCTGCCTGTCATCGACGAGCCACTACTGGTCGTCTGTGCGGCCCAATCGCGCTTTGTCACATCAGAGCCGGCCGAGCCGGCGGCATTGCTCGGTGTCCCGTGGCTGACGTTTCCCCAAAGTCGCCAGTCATCCAGCGAGCACTTTGCGCGTCTTCTCGAACAACAGTTAGTGCGCAATGACCTCGATACGGCGGAGAGGGTTGTGATCGATAGCTTGACCGCGCAAAAGCGCCTGATCGAAGCAGACTTCGGCGTCGGTCTCCTGCCAGCCAGCAGCATCGAAGAAGAGCT
>DASVOW010000877.1:0-1617 GCA_036383155.1 Ktedonobacterales bacterium | reverse complement strand
TGGCGGGGTGTGCGCGAAGCCAATCTCAAGGATGCGCTCCCAGCGCGGCTGCTGGATGGCAACGATACGCGACCCTTCGAGATATTTGCGCAGCAGCATGACGAACGCCGGGGGCTCGGTGACCAGCTTGCGCGGCTTCTGATCGACGGTGTGCAGGCGAGCGAACTGCGGGTGTGCCGAAGCGAGGAGCCAGCGGTTGCGCGGAGTACCAGGGGCAGGCGCGCCGCCGTAGCATTGCAGCGCGACGGACTGTGGTGTGGGCTGGATCACGTCATCGATGCGGGCGCCGCGCAGAGTCTCGCGCAACTCGTCGGCGAGCGCAGTGAGGGTCAGGGCATCTACTTGCATGCTGATTACGCTCCCCGGCCAGCCAATATCTGATGTGAGTGAAAGGTGAACTAAACTAAAGGTGACGCAACGGATGTGTGCGTCTGGCAAAACCAAAGCCGTGCGATAATGCGACATTCGGCAGTGGCATATTGTACCATGTGTAGCAATTGAACTCGACAAAGCAGCAAGCATTGCGGGGCATCGTTGATGGCGGGATGCACGCAAGCATAGGCGGGTAGAGGCGGAAAAGGAGCGAACGTGCCGTGATAAGTCCGGGGAATGCATTCGCAGCGGAACAGACATCAGCGGTGCAAATCAAACGTGGTCCTCTGTTGTTGGTGCTCTCGGGGCCTTCGGGTGTGGGCAAGACGACGGTGACCAAAGCGCTGGTGGAGCAAGGCTGGCCCGGGCACGTCGTGGTGACCGCAACGACGCGCCGCCCGCGACCCAGCGAGATTGACGGCGTGCATTACCACTTCCGCACCCTGCAGCAGTTTCAGCAGATGATCGAGCGTAACGAACTGCTGGAGTATGCCGAGGTGCACGGTAATTTGTATGGCGTACCCGCGGATGATGTGCGACAGCACTTGCACGCGGGCATGGATGTCATCCTCACGATCGATCCGCAGGGCGCGCAAACGGTGCGCCGTCGTGTGCAGGGAGCCATCTTCGTCTTTTTGGCGCCAGAGTCGATTGAGGAACTGGTCGAGCGCGTGAACCAGCGCGGCCAGGACTCCCCTGAGCAGCGCGCCTTACGGCTGCTCAATGCGGAGCGAGAGCTTGCGCAGGCTCCGAGCTATGACTATCTGATCGTCAATCAGGAGGGCCATCTGACAGAGACGGTGGAACAACTGAAGGCGATCATGTTGGCCGAGCACTTGCGCGTGGAGCCGCATGTTCCAGCGCTGTAGCTGTAGACAGAGCGTGATTTCGTGGTGATATCACCCACAAAGGCGTGGGTGTGAGGGGGCTTGAGGTGCACGACACAGAGGATACAGCCCAGACGGGGCGTGTAGAGCGGAACGGTAGTGACAACGGCTTCGAGCAAGAGGGAACGCGCGAGCGTAACCTGGGGTTGGAGTTGGTGCGGGTGACGGAGGCGGCAGCTTACGCGGCGGCGCGCTGGATGGGACGCGGCAACAAAGAGGCGGCGGACCAGGCGGCGGTAGACGCTATGCGCAGCGCGATTGAAGGCGTGGATATGCACGGGGTAGTTGTCATCGGCGAGGGTGAGAAGGATGAGGCCCCCATGCTCTATGTGGGCGAGGAGGTCGGCAACGGCCTGCC
>DASVOW010000876.1:0-4248 GCA_036383155.1 Ktedonobacterales bacterium | reverse complement strand
CTGCGCGGGGGATGGTGGGAAGTCTGCTATAGCGCGCGGCATGAGTGGAGTTCCTTTCCAAACCTGGTATGAGACGTGACGTATGGATGGTTGCGGATGTTGGAGTGTGATAACACGTCCTGGGAGGTTGTTGTCATGTGGTGCGATGTCCCGCCCCGACCTCACCCCTGGCCCCTCTCCTCTGAGGAGAGGGGAAGCCCTTGGCGCTTCGCGCCTCAAACGCCAACAACTCAATGGGACCTCGTATGAGCGCGCGACAACGTAAACGGTTATGGCCTAAAGGCTGTGACGGCCATATTGGCCCCGCTCAATTATAGAACATATTTTCTTATTTGTCAAGGGTGATGCTGGCGAATGTGGCCAGACTTTGGCGAGGAGGATACGAAGAGTCGGGACAGGCACCGAGTAGGCAGGCGGCTAAGAGCGCTCCTACGAAAGTATGCGAGGAGGCTTTTCTTCAGCGCTCAGGCTGAACTATGGACTGGGGCGCGGCACTGGCACGTGCATTGCGGCATACGCTTCCTCAACTCAAGCACAGTCTCCAGCGTATTCCTCGATGGACGGCCGCATCGCGGTGTGCCTGGACCTACTACACCGGTGAACGAGCCGTCAGGTGAGGGGGTATTTCCATGCAAGATGCATCGCATCAGCTCCGACGGCAGAACGGCATGATTGCGGGAGTCTGCGGAGGCTTAGGGGCCTATTTCGGCATCAGCCCATTCTGGTTTCGCCTGCTCTTCGTCATTCTGGCCTTGCCGGGCGGGGCGCCGGGAATTCTTCCCTATGTGATCCTCTGGATTGTGATCCCCAAGCGACGCGACTGAGAACGTGTTTGACACGTCCACACGAAACCCTTGCAATACGGAGTCAGCCTACGCGCCGGAAAGAAGGCTTCTCGTACACGTTCTATGGGTAGGGTGGGATGAAGAGCGCCCCCTCCTCCGGCTCAGGCGATGAGCGGAAGAGGGGGCGCTGGGTGTGTTTACCAGCCAGGCGCGAGCGGGTCACGCGCGGATGACATTGAGGATGGGGCAAAGCAGGACGCGCATGGGTGGCAAAATGAGCGTCTGCTGGATAGCTAGGGGTTGTGGTCGGCTATCAGATTTAGCGTGATGTTGTGCTCAAGGAAGGCTTTGAGGCCCGCGAGCACGAAGGTGAAGCCTCCGGTTGCATCAAGCGCCTGCTTCACGATTTCATCGCCGGTGCCGGTGAAGCCAGTGTTCGTGATAGTGACGAAGGTCGTGTCTTCATCGCGGGGGGTGAAGGTCCACTCCACCAGCGTGGGCGTGCTGTAGCCAGGCCATTCGATGAGGATGCGCTTGTTCTCTTCGATGGCCTTTACATTCACCTGTATGGAGGCATCGTACATCTCCCAATCCCACTGGACCTGTTTGCCAGCCTCCAGCCTGCTGCTTCCGTGCGTAAACCAGAATTTGGAGGTGATGGCGGGATCGACGAACGCCGCGAAAACGTCCGCGACTGGCCTGCGAATCAGCATTTGCGCTTTGGCAATTGGGGGCTCTGTGAGGTGCAGTGTCTCCATGGGGATGGTTCCTTTCAATTCACTTGTTGTTGGCTATTGATGTCGGGTTGTCGGACCGTATTTGGGGCGCGGGCATCTCGGCGGCACGCTTGAGGGCGGCGAGCCGGCGATCCCATGCAGCCGCGCGGTCGGCCAGCCAGCGAGCGGAGGCGTCGAGCGAGTCGGGGCGGACCTGGAACAGCACTTCCCGTCCGGCGCGCCCGCGCGTGACCAGGCCAGCGTCTTCCAGCACATGCAGATGCTTGATGACCGCCTGACGCGATACGGGTAGCCGCTCGGCAAGGGTGCTGGCGCTGGCGTGGCCCTCGTCTGCCAGCGTGTCGAGAAGCCAGCGCCGGGTCGGGTCGGCCAGCGCGCCGAACACTGGCCCGATATCCTGCTGGTCGCTGCTGGTGTCGATCATGCGAGGATGTGCTCCGCGCGCATCTTGAGGGCGTCCAGCATCTTCATCCAGCCCTTGACGTTCCCATCGAACGACGAGTTGCGCTTCTCATCCAGCATGGCAAGGGATGTGAAGCCGCTCTCAACGACTCGTAGCAGGATGCCGCCATCCTGTTCGCTCAACCAGAACTCGACGCGCGTGGAGTTGCCCGCATGCGGCTCCTCTCCGGGGAACGCAAATGCCCAGTGGTAGGCGATGTAGTGAGGGGGCTCGATTGCTTCGATACGGATCGGGAAGCGCCCGTGGCGCGGATCTTCGACTACCTCCAGCTCGCCTTCGCGCCAATGCCTGTGGTCTGACGGATCGCCATCTCCGATCCACCAGCCGGGCTCGGCGACGAGCGCCCACACACGCTCGATGGGAGCGTCGATGGTAATCTCGCGCTCGATCTTGTCCGGGGTCGCCATGACATTCTCCTGTATCACGTAGTACTCGCCATCACGGAAGTGCTACCAATAGGTTACACTATTCTACATCGAGATGCAACTCAAAGGTTGCACTTGATGCCAGGCACATGCTGAGAAGGCGAGGGATGAGAGATAGAGAGCGCTCCCTCCTCCGGCTTAGAGGTGGGCGACCTTCTTGAGCTGATCGTTGACGCGTCCGAAGCAGCGTATAGTCGTAGAACCCGAACTGTCGTTGTTTAGGAAGAGATCATCCTGACTTGGTGAAGCAATTGTACAGCGTCTGATCAGAGCGAGTATTCGGCGATTTTTCCCGCTTCGACACGAAAGATGTCCATTCCCGCATACTCGACGCTTTCCCAAGTGCAGCAGGTGACGCTCCTGGCATGCCGCCTTGATACGTCGCACGAAAAATCCATCGACCAGCAACCATGCCCTCATCAGCGAGCGGACCTCCGCCGGTCGTAAAGCTGGCGTTGGAAAAGGCGGCCAATGTCCCGCCAATCCATTGTTTCAACCCCTCAGGATCATGCACCTCGCCAGCGCTTGTGCCTGCGGCGACGAATTGTGCAACGAAGTTCGGCGCGATGATCTCATCAGCCGTCGCCAGATTTCTATTCCATACGGCGGCCCAGCGTATCAAGATACACGAGTGTGTTTTGGAAAGTGCTGATGTGACGGAAGTGGCTGCTCGACCGGGAATACGACTGAGCCCGGCCGCGGGGTGAGCCAGCCTAGTGGCTGCGGCCCGTGCAGGACCCCGGCCTCACAGTGGCGCAGAGATGTCCATCTTCCCCGACACCGAGGCCACAGAACCGTTGCGAGCAGAATTACCTGCAGGCGACGCCGCAAGAGGAGGTAGCGTGACAAGTGGTGTATAGTAGGGAGTACATGAGGCCGTCTGCGTACCGAGATCGCCGCGTGTGACCTGAAAGGACCCGCTAGATGCGCCCGCTCATCTTCATGGCGCATGGCTACACCATAGCCTTCGCCATTGCGGTGCTCATCTGGTACATCCCTGAGCGGATCAGCGCCTTCTGGCTACGCTCCGCGCGCGATCCTGGCGCCCGCCAGCAGGATCGGGGGTCGTACTTCGTGCTGATTGGCTCGATCATCGCGGGTGCGGCCGTCGGCGTCCCCCTCGCCGTCGACTGGACGGGCGGGGCGATTCCCTGGTTCCGGCCACAGGTGACGATTGCCGGCATCGTCCTTATCTTGCTTGGCGGCGGACTGCGTTGGTGGGCCATCCTCACCCTCGGGCGTTACTTCACGTTCGACGTGGCGGTGCGCGCCACCCAGAAGGTCGTGCAAACCGGGCCCTATCGCCTCATACGGCACCCCGCGTACAGCGGCACCCTGCTCTCCTTGCTCGGCGTTGGCCTGGCACTGGCGAACTGGGTTAGCCTCGTCGCCATTCTGGCGGGTGTGCTCATCGGCCTGCTCTACCGCGTCCGAGTGGAGGAGAAGGCGCTCATCGAAGGACTAGGCCAGCCCTACGTGGACTACATGCGCCGCAGCAAACGCTTCATCCCATTCATGTTCTGAGCGCTCACTGATCCAGCGCCCGTGAGAAAGGGAGCGTGTACCATGCGCCAACTCGCATCACCCGCTACTATCCCTTCGGACCAGTTGCGCCGCATCGATCTCGCCCCCGCTGTCCTGATCATTGCCGGGATCTCGTTCCTGGCGCATATCCTGGTCGGGAACAACTACGGCTACTTCCGCGATGAGCTCTATGTCATGGCGATGAGCCAGCATCCCGATTTTGGCTATGTGGATGTGCCACCACTCCTTCCCTGGATTACGCTGATTCCGCGCTTCCTCACCGGCAATGCCCTCTGGGCAATCCATGTGATCTC
>DASVOW010000875.1:0-4062 GCA_036383155.1 Ktedonobacterales bacterium | reverse complement strand
GCCAGATGGCGGACCGCAGGCGTATCTTCTTCGAGCAACCAGGGCAATGGATCGCCTTTGAACATGCGCAGCCAGCCGGTCATGTCTCTGCTTTCCGTTCTTGCATCGTCATCCGCAGGCAGATTGGAACGCACTACGATTGCTTGCGCTTGCGCTCGCGCTCACGCAGCTCGACGCGGCGGATCTTGCCGCTGATCGTTTTTGGTAGCTCGGTGACGAACTCGATCTCGCGCGGATATTTGTATGCAGCCGTCACCGATTTGACATGCTCCTGTAGCTCGACCACCATGACCTGACTCGGCAAATAGCCGGGAGCCAGGATGACGAACGCCTTGACGATCTCGCCACGCACAGGGTCAGGGCTGGCGACGACGGCGGACTCGACGACGGCGGGGTGCTCCACGAGCGCGCTCTCGACCTCGAAGGGGCCGATGCGGTAGCTGGCGGAGATGATCACGTCGTCGGCGCGGCCCACGAACCAGAAGTAGCCATCAATGTCGCGGTAGGCGCGGTCGCCAGTGAGGTACCAGTCGCCCTTGAATGATTGGGCCATCGCGTCGGGATTACGCCAGTATTCCTGGAACATGCCGAGCGGGCGTACCGGCTTGACGCGCACGGCGATGTCGCCCTCTTGATTTGGGCCGACCTCGACGCCATCGTGGTCGATCACTGCCACGTCGAAGCCGGGCGATGGCTTGCCCATCGAGCCGGGGCGCACCTCCTCAGTGGGGAAGTTGCCGCAGAGCAGGACGGTCTCGGTCTGTCCGTAGCCATCGTAGATGGTCAGCCCTGTCGCTTTTTGCCAGGCGTCGATCACCTCTGGGTTGAGCGGCTCGCCGGCGCCGACGCAGTGGCGCAGGAAGGGGAAGCGGTAACTGGCGAGATCTTCTTGCACGAGCAGGCGGTAGGCCGTGGGCGGCGCGCAGAAGGTGCTGATGGGGTAGCGCACCATCATTTCCAGCGTTTCTTTCGCATTGAACTTGCCGCGCGCATCCTGAATGAAGAGGGCGGCGCCGTTGCCCCACGGACCGAAAAAGTTGCTCCAGGCAAACTTGGCCCAGCCGGTCTCAGAGAGGTTCCAGTGTAGGTCGTCGGGAGTCAGGTCGAGCCAGTAGTAGCCCGTCACCCGTGTGTGGCCGATGGGGTAGCTGGCGTGTGTATGCAGCACCATCTTGGGGTAGCCGACGGTGCCGCTGGTGAAGTAGATCAGGCTGGGGTCGCTGCTCTTGGTGCGCGTGCTGTACCACGTCGGGGAGGAGATGTCGACCGCGGGATGGTAGCCAACGCAGCCGTCAGGGCATTCCGCGCCTGGCTCATCCACTACAATGGCGTGGCGGATCGTCGGGCACTGCTCGCGCACCTGCGCAAATTTCTCCGCACCGGCGCGATCTGTTATGAGCGCGACAGGCTCGGCGATCTCGGCGCGATACTGGATGTCTTTGGGGGTGAGTAGTGTGGTGCATGGGATGCTGACGGCGCCGAGCTTCATCAGGCCGAGCATCGCCTCCCACCATTCCGGGATGCGTGGCAGCATGACCAGTACACGGTCGCCCTTCTGGATGCCAAAGTCCTCGTAGGCGTTGGCGGCCCTGCTGCTCATTTCATCGAAATGAACGAAGGTATAGCGCTCCTCGCGCCCGTCAGGACCGATCCAGAGCATGGCGAGCTTGGTGGGGTCCTCCGCCCATTTGCCGATGGTAGTGATGGCGAAGTTGTAGTCTTCGGCCACGTCCCATGTAAAGGTGCGCCGCGCTTCCTGGTAGTTGGTCATGTTATGTGGAGATTGCGCAGCCCCGGTCGATTCCTCTGTCGCCATAGACGCCTGCCCGCCTTCCGTTGCAGCAGCGTCGCGACGCCGCGACGCAGGCACACTACGTTGACACGCCCTGTTGTGGCAGTATATGCCACGCGAGAGTCGTGCGACAACGGTTGCTGTGCCAGCTTTGGCGCAGTGCACGACGTGGGGGCAGACTGGCCGGCGGGAACATGCGCAAAGGGCTAGCTTGCGGGTTCGTCCGGAGTGTAGGCTGGGCCGGGGAGGTTGCCGGTCACGTCCGTTTCGAAGGGGAGCGGTGCGTCGTCGTCCAGCAGCACGTCGCGTTCGCCTGACGTTTCAGGGGTGATGGGCGGCTCCTCAGTGGCAGCGGCGTCTGGTCCTAGGAGACCAGGGACATTGGGAGCGACGCGTAGCACAGTGGACTGGATCTCGATGTCCTCTTCTGCAGTTGGTGCGGCCGAATCACCGGCGCTCTGGGGCTGAGAGGCCTGCGCGGGCTGCTGAGGTGCGGTAGGTGGCTTGCTGCCTTTGCCTTCCAGCACCCACGCGCCGCGCTCGCCGGGTTGGATGCTGGGCGAGCGCTCGCGACTCCAGCGGAGCGCCCGCGCGAAATCGAGCGCGTGGGCGTAGCGCTCGGAGGGATCGCGGCGCAGGGCGATGAGGATGGCCTCCTGGAGCGGCCAGGGGGTATCGGAGCGGTAGGCCGTGGGGGGCGGTGGATCGGCCACCATGCGACGCGAGGCGGCGGCGAGGGGCGTGTCGGCGTAGAACGGGAGCCGGCCCGTCACGAGCTCGTAGAGCACGATGCCCAGCGCATAGAGGTCGGAGGATGGGCCGCCGGACTCACCCATGACTTGCTCGGGCGAGAGATAGTCGGGCGTGCCGATGACCTGGCCGGTGACGGTGAGTGTCGTGAGATCGCCGTCAACCTGGCGGGCGATGCCAAAATCCGTGAGCTTGGCGAGCAATTCGACTCTGGAGTCGACGATCATGACGTTCTGCGGCTTGACGTCACGATGCACTACGCCGCCGGCGTGCGCGGTTGCCAACGCCTGGCAGAGCTGTTCGCCGAGACGCCATACCCAATCGAAGGGCAGCGGTCCACGACGGCGTACCACCTCCTTGAGCGAGGAACCGAAGACATATTCCATCGCGAGGTATGGCACGGGTTGGTCGGGATCCTCCGCCCAGGGAACATTTGGATTTGTCACCAGAGGGATGGTATAGCCATAATCGAGGACGCGCACGATGTTGGGATGGGTGAGCGTCGCCGCGAGGTATGCCTCGCGCTGGAAGCGCTGCGCGGCTTCGGGGATGAGTGGCCCATTGGTGCGCAACACCTTCACCGCGACGATACGCTCGGTGTGGAGATCGATACAGCGATAGACGACGGCGGTGCCGCCCACGCCTACACGCGCCAATACGCGGTACCGGTCCGCTAATGGCATGGTGCCGCTAGCGGACGCGACGGTACCCTTTGGTATCTCCACACCCATGTCTGTCTCCTCGCGCACTGCTATGTCGTGTTTATATCACATTGGGCGTTACAGACCGGGCAGCGCAAAGGCGACGGCGACCATCATGGCGTAGAACGCCAGCAGTTGTAGACCTTCCAGCCAGGTCGTTTCGCCGTCCAGGCTGACGAGAGCGTAGACGAACGTTACCAGTCCGATGACGATCAACTCCAGCGGCTGGAAGATGAGCGTCAGGATGAGCTTTGGCTCGCCCAGCGCCAACGGATAGCTCAGCAAGATGAGCACGGGCGTGACAAAGAGGGCGATCTGCACACTTGAGCCGACGGCCACGGTCTGCGCGCTCTCCATGCGGTTGCGCCAGGCGGAGGTGATGGCTCCTGCCTGCTCTCCCAGGTTGCAGACGATGGGGAAAAGGATCATGCCTACGGCTAGTGGCGTCAGTGGGGTATCGACGATGACGCGGTTGGTCACACTGACGAGGATAGCGGCGATGGCCACGGTGGCGCCCGTCGCGAGCGCCAGGCCGAGCAATGTCAGCGGAACGGCGTAAGGACGCTGGCGACGTAGCGCGCGGCGCAGCTCGATCTTCTTTTGCTCCGTTCTCGCTTCCTCTGCTTCGTCGGCCTGGACCTCCTTTTCGATCTCGGTCTCGTTGGCTGGATCGTCGGCCAGCACTACCGCACCGTCAACAGTGATGCCTGCTTGTGCCTTTTCGTCGGCCTCGCCCTGCTCGTTGGCCGGCGCATGTGAACGGGTGCCGACGTTGAAGACGGTGGTGGCGACATAGGCCACGTAGCTGACGATCAGGAT
>DASVOW010000874.1:0-11375 GCA_036383155.1 Ktedonobacterales bacterium | reverse complement strand
AGCGCCTGATTGGAGTTCATGGGCCAGTCTCGTTTCCGGGTATAATGGCATAGTTCGGAACGCCTGGCGTTGGGGCCATGCGTCTATCTGTCTATCGCGCGTGGCGCCATGTATCTTACACGTTTTTGGGCGAATTTTCAGTTGACTTGGTAGTGGCGGAACAGTGAACTGACTCATGCGAAGAGCAGGCGTGTTAGCTTCTTCTCGATTTCGTCGGCGTTGGCTTGCCCTTGCGGCACGATGAGATCTCTGGCAGGCAGCCCCAAGCCACCATCAGCCACTGGCATATCACTGCCAACGAAGAGGGCTGCGCGAACTCGATCAGGCTCGGCGGGATGCGAATTTTCCAGGGAGCGGTACGCATGTAGCGCTTTGAAACGGATATTCTTGACGATCTCAGGGGGTAAGGCGGTGATGTGGCGGCGCATCTCAGCGTAAAAGCTGGCTTCGCCACGCTCCATCGCAATGGTTGCTTGCACCGACCCTCCGTAGACCATATGCCTTGCCGCCCGTATCGCCGAGAGGCCACCAATGAATAAGCCGGCTCCGTACGCGCGTGTGGCGGCGGCATCAGCGCGAAACTCCGCGTGACGACTCTCGGCCAGTCGTAAGAGGTGGAATATCTGCCAGATAAGCGCGAGTGGAAGCGCGACGAGCCAGACGAAGAAAGCTGCCAGGTCTGCACCTTGCGTGCCCATGCCGCGAATTCTACGACGTTGTATGCGCCTGCGCTGGGCACCTGCTGCTTCGAGCATCAGATCGATGATGTAGCGAGCCTGTGCCTCAGCACTTGCTATATAGCGATGCAGCAGTGTGTGCGCATAGCGATAGTGCGCCATTTCATGCGCCAATACTGCCTTCGCCTCATCGATTGTCATGAGTGGCAGTGCGCCGACTCCTAGGACCAAGATGCGCTCAGGCGAGAAGAAGCGGCGCAGCGGATGTCGCTCAAATACCGCCCATTGCGTCCCTGGCACGAGGATGACGCGGTGCGGCAGCGGTCCACCCACGCGGCTGCTCACCTCGCGCAACGCGGCGTCCAGGTGAGGTAGCTGCTCACGAGGGAACTGGATGCCTTTCATTCTGCCAGTCCAGTGCATGACCGCCGCCAGAAACATGACAGCACATAGGGCGGTTAGTAGTGTGCCGAGCCACGCGTGCTGAATCGCGAGTTGGACGGAGAGCGCTGTCAGGCCGATCAGTGCGCCGTACATCACGAGATGGATTGCTGTGCTGGCGGTCAGGAGGATAAGTGTGTAGAGAATTCCATCGGCGGCGGGCGGCGCTTTGCGTTGTGCGAAGACTCGCAGATCGCGGCGGGCAATGGCATTGGCGATGCGGCGATCAAGGCGCATGAAGATGCGTGACAGACCGCGGGCAGATTCGAGCGGATCATCCGGTCCGCCCCAGCCACAGGTGCATTCGAGGAATCCTAGTGTATCAGGCGAGACTTCGCGCTCGCAGAGCGGACACTTACGCACCGTTATCGCAGGTGCTGTGATGCTTGTAAGGCTGTCGGCGCCGATATGCTGCTCCATCGCGCCTTTCTCCTGTATGTCTGCGCAATACCATCTACACCAATGAAGCATATTTACGTAGCGCCCATTGTACAGCATCTGTCGAGCGGCGCAAAGGGGACATAGCGCCGGGCATGGAGAAGCGCCTCTTGCGCACTGGGTCCTATATGTGGTAGTATGGAAGGGCCGGTGCATCGGGCGACTGATGTGGCGGGCAACGAAACGCCTGGGCCTGTGGCGCAGTTGGGAGCGCGTCTGCATGGCATGCAGAAGGTCAGGGGTTCGAATCCCCTCAGGTCCACCAATCGAGGTTCGACTCGCATCCAGAAGCCTTTCGCCTATCAGGGTGAAAGGCTTCTTCGTTGTATGATAGCAAGTGGTATTGTGCAGATTTTTACCCGGAGGGGAAGGCGTGATCACTCGCACCAAGTATCAGCCGGCGGAGATAGAGACGAAATGGCAGACGCGCTGGTCTGAGGATGAGATGTATGTGGCGCGCGACGATGACTCGCGCAAAAAATTCTATAACCTCGTCATGTTCCCTTACCCGTCGGGCGATCTCCATATCGGCCACTGGTATAACTATACCGGCGCAGATATCTACGGGCGATATATGCGCATGCGTGGGTACAACGTCATGCAGCCGATGGGCTTTGACGCGTTTGGCCTGCCAGCGGAGAATGCCGCTATCAAGCGCAACATCCAGCCTCGGACGTGGACGCTGGATAACATTGCCAACATGCAAGGGCAACTGCGCAAGATGGGTGCCGGCTGGGATTGGACGCGAGAGGTGATCACATGCCTGCCGGACTATTACAAGTGGACACAGTGGGTATTCTTGCAGTTCTATAAGAACGGGCAGGCGTATAGGACCAAGGCGCCTGCCAACTGGTGCCCCACTTGTAACACGACACTGGCAAACGAGCAGGTGGTCAACGGCATGTGCGAACGCTGCGGAACGACGGTCGAGCGGCGGGAGATCGATCAGTGGCTGCTACGCATCACCGATTATGCTGACGAGCTGTTGCGCTTCGATGGGCTGGAATGGCCCGAGAAGACGAAGCTGATGCAGACAAACTGGATCGGGCGCAGCGAGGGCGCGGAGATTCGCTTCCGCGCAGAGGTCGCGAAGATTGGTAAGAACGGCAAGCCGGCTACCAAGAAGGAGACCGTCGAGATTCCAGTCTTTACTACTCGACCCGATACTATTTACGGCGTGACGTTCTTCGTGCTGGCGCCGGAGCATCCGCGGGTGGAGCGGCTGACGGCGCCGGAGCAGCGCGAGGCTGTGCAGGCATATATCGAGCAGACGCGCCACGAGACTGAGATCGAGCGTCTGAGCACTGAGAAGGACGAGACGAAGACGGGAGTGCCTCTGGGAACAACCGTGACCAATCCGGTGAGCGGCGCAGAGGTGCCGATCTGGATCGCGGACTACGTGCTGATGGGCTATGGCACCGGCGCGGTGATGGGTGTGCCGGCGCATGACCAGCGTGACTTCGAGTTCGCCCGCACGTTTGGCCTGCCGATTGTCGAGGTGATCCGTCCGGAGAATGAGCCAGCGACCGATCCGGCGACATGGGAGGCGGCGAAAACCGCTAAGGGCATCATGGTCAATAGCGGTCCCTTCGATGGCACACCGGGTGAGGTAGCGATCCGCGCGGTCGTCGACTGGTGCGAGGTGCATGGTGTCGGCAAGGGCGCGGTGAATTACCGGCTGCGTGATTGGCTGATCAGCCGGCAGCGCTATTGGGGAGCGCCGATCCCGATTATTTACTGTCCGGATCATGGCGCGGTACCCGTGCCGGAAGATCAACTGCCGGTGCTGCTGCCGGATGAGGTGGAATTCAAGCCAACCGGCGAATCGCCACTGCGGTATGTGCCGGAGTTCCGCGACACGGTCTGCCCGATCTGTGGCAAGCCAGCGACACGGGAGACGGACACGATGGATACGTTCATCTGCTCCGCGTGGTATTTCCTGCGCTATGCCGATCCGCACGACCAGGAGCACGCCTGGACTGAAGACAAAATAGCGAAGTGGCTGCCGGTGGATATGTACATTGGTGGAGCAGAGCATGCTACGATGCATTTGCTCTACGCTCGCTACTTCGTCAAGGCGTTGCGTGATATGGGCTTGCTCGGCATTGACGAGCCGTTTACCCGACTGTATCACCAGGGGACCGTGCTGGGCCCTGACGGGCAGAAGATGTCGAAGTCGCGCGGCAACGTGATTGCGCCCGATTCGGTGGTGAGTCGCTATGGGGCGGATGCGGTGCGCGCATACCTGATGTTTATGGGTCCATTCGATCAGGGCGGGCCTTGGAGCAATCAGGGCATCGAGGGTGTCTGGCGCTACATGAACCGCGTGTGGACGCTGGTGACTGAGTATCTGGAGCGGCGCAGTGAAGGTGCGCCGCGAGACTCGGAGCAGGGTACGGCGGTCGAGCGGCTGCGCCACAAGACGATTGCTCGCGTCAGCGACGATTACGCCAATCTGCGCTACAACACCGCTCTGGCGGCGCTGATGGAGTATGTCAACGGGCTAAACAAGCTGCGGGATGCTTTGCCTGAGGTGGTGCGTGATCCTCGTTTTGCCGCCGCCATCGAGACGCTGCTGGTGCTGCTCGCGCCGATGGCTCCTCATATTACCGAGGAGTTGTGGCATGAGACGGGACACGAGGGCAGCGTGCATGCGCAGTTGTGGCCAAGCTACGATCCGGCCCTGACGGTGGACGAGGTGATCACCGTCGTGGTGCAGGTCAACGGCAAGGTGCGCGACCGGCTGGAGGTGGCGTCCGATATCAGCGAGGAGGAGGTGCGGCGGCTGGCGCTGGCGAGCGAGCGGGTGCAGGCGGCCATCGAGGGCCGTGACCTGAAGAAGTTCGTGTATGTTCCCGGGCGGCTGGCGAACCTCGTAGCATAGTTCACTTATGTGATTGGGGCCCCTTTCTCGTAATGAGAAGGGGGCCTTTTTTGTCGTGAGTGTCCCGTGTCGTGACGCATGCTACTATCGACGTGTGAGTGCTCTGATGTTCAGGTGTGAGGGATGTATTATGGAGACTATCGAGTTGCGTGACGTCACGCAAGAAAACTGGCGAGAAGCACTGCGCCTCACCGTCCAGCCTGACCAGCAGCGATTCATCTCTGACTATACACCTATCGTCGCGATCGCGCTCGCCAAGGCTTACGTCCGGCCTGGCGGCGCAATCTGGGATCCTTATGTGATCTATGCTGGCACCACGATGGTGGGGTTTGTTGAGCTTGCCTACGAACCTGATATCTCCGACGAGTATTGGATCTTCCATTTCTTCATCGACCGGCGATACCAGGGGCGCGGCTATGGAAGCATGGCGCTGCAGCACTTTATCGAGCATGTCAAGCACGAACACCCGAGCTGTCAGATGCTGCAACTGGTGGTTCACCCCGAAAATTACCTCGCGCAACGCCTCTACAGGTCGGCAGGGTTCCGTCCTGCCGGCGTGGAGCGCTGGGGCGAGCCGGTGTATCAGCTTGCTCTGCGCGACGCTTAGTAGGGTGGGCGAAGAAGCCGCTTAGGAGTTAGACTGGCGGGGGGAGTCGACAAATCATGTGGCGGCTTCATGGGCAATCTCAGGCGGTACTGTGTGCCCGACGTCGAACTCGTGATAGCGTACGCTATAGCCTGAGTCTTTCAGTAGTGGGACAAGAGATCGACTGCAGGCATCGATCGGTAAGACGTTATCGGTTCTTCCATGGGAGATGTAGATGTTGGGGCGGCCGACAGGAGCGTTGGGCGCCATAAAGCGGGGTGACAACGCAATGATATGCGTGAACAGATCACCGTTATCAAGGCCAAGCGACAGTGCATAGGATGCACCATCCGAGAAGCCGCCGATGGCGAGGCGTGTCTTGTCTACCTTGAACTCTGCAAATGTTTGCGTCAGCGCTTGGTCTAGCCGGGCAACATCGGGCCCGTAACCATCGTGGATGAGATCCCATGATCCGTGAAGTGATGCGGTTGCGAGCAGCAGAATACCGGCTTCATCCGCCCATGGTAACATCGGCGCCAGTCCGCCGCGCGCGTTCCCAACCGCGCCATGGCACATGATGATAAGTGGGAGCGAACGATCCGCTGCGTATCCCTTGGGGACGTAGAGTAGCGTATCGCGCCTCGCATCGGATCGTAACCGTTGCAGACCGGGCGTGGCAACGGGCCGACCAATGTGCGACACAGCAAAGGATCCCTGCGTGGGGGCGATTGGTCGTGCGGTTAGCCGTCCACGCAGGGAGGGTGTCCTACTATTGCTGGCGCGACCACTTTCAGTTCTTGGCATGCCCTATCCTCTGCTGATCCTCTACGATGACGATTCCGTCGCATTGGAATCCTTAGACGCGCACATGCGAAAGAACGCTGCCGTACCGCTACTGTTCGGCGCAGTCTGGATCTCCTTTCGCATGGCGTCGTGCCGCCAATGGACTATGCCCCGGTACCAAGCATCCCTTCCGCTGTAAAGGCTATCGTGATTGAGTGGAATGAGCATTCAACATGAGGTGATGACCATCTTCATACGGGGCATGGATCATGCATGTTTGTGACCAAGTGTTACTCCCGTTCGCGGGAGTTGCGGATATGTGTAGATGGAGCATCGTCTGCACGGATGTATGGTGCCTGCCGGTTGGCTGATTTTCAACTGGCGGGTGACAGTTACCGACAGGATTGATGCTGGCCGATCAGCTGCTGCTTGGCGGATGCCAGCATCCAATTCTCGTCGTCGAGTATGTCCCTTCCTCATACGGCCCGCGGATATGGCAATACGCTTGGTATCGTCTGCAACTGGCACCCCATGACTCAAACTACGCGAGACAATTAACGAGTATTCTTCAGTTAGTAGAACCAGCGGGCGATCTCCGCACGGTCAACGGCCGCCGAGCCTGCGACGGGTTGCAGGTCGGCGTGCACTGTGTCATATGTCGTTGTGATCATCAATGGCCTCCATTGTGGTTGCCCGGGTCTCGACTCACAGAAGTACCTGAATGTCTGACCGTCGAGATAGCGTACGTGCGTCGGATCGGCCACTGCGTGGACGTGGCGCCAGTAGGGAGCGAGCACGTGTAGCACACCGGTGGGACGCAGCACACGATGGAGCTCGCGCATCAGGCCGAGCAGATCATGAATGTGCTCCAGCACGTGGACGGCGAAGACGTGGTCGAAGGCATCGGCATCGAAAGGCAATGAGGCCTCGATGTCGGCCACAACATCGACGCCGGGCTGTTCCACTCGGTCAATCCCGACGGCCCATGGTACTTGTTTCTGTCGCCCACAGCCAACGTCCATCACCTTGAGCGGCTGGTCCGCCACAGTAACGAGATCCCAGACTGCGCACAAGCCAGCCGAGTTGCGCAACAGTCGGCGTACCAGCTGCCGTTCCTCCTCCGAGCCAACCGCACCCTCGACGTGGGCGACTCTACGGTCGACTCGCACCGAGAGGCTCAGGTGCGCGGTACGCCGATCATTGGCCACCTGATCTCGGAGCGCCGTAGCGACGGCCTGGTCGCGGAGTTGGTGCTGGGTCGACGTCTCGGGTTTAATCCTCATCAGATCTTCCATGGGACTTCGGTCCCTTCCACGTACTACATCCATACATATAAATATCCACCTGTCCATCCGTCTTATGCCCGGACTGTGGTACAGGGTACTGGGGTACTGGGGAAGGCACGGCGCATCTCGCGGTCGTATGTGATTTGTTCCTCTGTTGGGTGCTATCTTAGCCATCCACGGTAGCCGCAGCTTGTCCTTCTTCGCCCATTTTGAACTAAATGCACGGGACGTGCCATGTGAACGACGGGATAAGCAGCCGTCGATGAGTAAGTCGAAGACCTGCGTAGAACCAGAGAGAGCCGTCGGCACATTGAGGTTCCAGGCCCGACGGTCGCAGGTAGAGATCAGAGACTGAGGACCCGCTCAGCATTAGGGCGCCACCATTGAACGAGAAAGGCTGACCGACGAAAGTCTCGATCGCCGCGGCGAGGAACTCATGTATGCACTCGGCATTGCGCGGTATACCTTGTGCAGATGCAGGTGACTGTGCCCGACCACGCTATAGAAGTGCGAGCATGTTTCTGCCGTTGATTGTCGCGCGACGTGTTGGCAATCTGTGCAATTGGCAGGCTGTTTACGATGCTCTATGAAGGGTGGCAATCCAATACAAACAGGATAAGATTGGGACACCGTGATAGCTGTGCGACATAAGGAGGTCGTTCGTGAGTAAGGACCAGACGATGGAAAATCCACTTGATAAGGAGCCCAAGCCGCCATTTCCCAAGCAGCAACAGCAGCCGACAGGTGTTGAGTCACAGATGCAGCCCAGACCGGACTACGGTGAGGAGTCATACAAAGGATGTGGGAAGCTGCAGGGCAAGGCCGCGATTATTACCGGAGGCGATAGCGGCATTGGCCGAGCAGTGGCGCTGGCCTTTGCGCGGGAGGGCGCAGACAGCCTGATCGCTTACCTGGAGACGGATAGCGATGCGCAGGAGACCGTGAGGATTGTCGAGCGCGCTGGACGCAAAGCTGTAGCTGTAAAAGGCGATGTAGGCGATGAAGGATTCTGCCAGCAGCTCGTCGAACGCGCGCGCCAGGAGTTTGGTCACCTCGACATACTTGTGAACAACGCGGCCTACCAGCAAACGCATCAGAGCATCACCGAGATTCCTTCTGAGGAAGTCGTGCGCGTCTTCCGCACGAACATACTGGCGATGTTCTGGCTTTGTAAGGCGGCGGTGCCACATCTGCAGCCAGGAAGCGCCATCATCAATACGGCCTCAATCGAGGCATATGAACCCAAACCGATGCTACTGGATTATGCGACCACGAAGGGCGCAATCGTCACCTTCACCAAGGGACTTGCCCAGGAACTAGCGGAGAAGGGCATTCGTGTTAATGCTGTGGCGCCGGGTCCGATATGGACACCGCTGATTCCGATGTCGATGCCCGATACCTCCCAATTTGGCGCAAACACACCGCTCAAGCGTCCGGGACAGCCAGCTGAGGTGGCTCCCGCGTATGTGTTCCTCGCCTCAAACGAGGCAAGCTATATCGCCGGGGAGATTCTTGGCGTGACGGGCGGCAGGCCGCTACCGTAGGAGGACGTGTCCGGCAGTCAGGGTAGTGGGGCGTGAAGTCGACAACTAGCGAGCGTATACTATGCAAGAGGCTGCCCGCCCTCGTAATCGCGAGGGCGGGCAGGAGCCTCATCATAGCGGAAGGTGGTCCGACCGTTACTCGTAGCGCAGCACTTCGAGGGGGCGGACGCGTGTTGATTGATAAGCTACGCTGCCAGCGACAAGCATACAAACGGCGGCGGTGGCGATCACGATGGTGAGCACGATCGGTGTGCTAACGCCAAAGTCTGTCTTGAAGAGCACCTTAGAGAGCAGCGTAGTGGCGAGCGCTACCAGCAGCATGGCCAGGAATCCGCCGGTGAAGCCGACGATGCCGTTCTCGATCAGCACCTCGCCGAGCACGCTGCGGCTGGTGTGGCCGACTGCTTTGAGAATGCCCAACTCCCGCCTACGCTCAAGCATTGCCAGCGCCACTGCGTTCGCAATGATGATGATGCCGGCGAGCATCGCCAGCGAGGCGATAGCGGTGAGCATCACGATCAGGTTGTTCAGGAAATCCGTGATGAAGATCAGGAAGTCCACTACAGTTAGCGTCTGTGCCGAGGGAACAGCCTGTTGAATTTCGTTGAGCTTCTGGGTCGCTTGCTTCGGATCGAGGATCAGCGAGTAGACGTAGAACTCCTTGCCGCCGCTCAGGGTGTTGTTGACACTGTTGTCGGCGTACATCCCTCCACCGACGAAGCTGACGCCGGAGTAGAAGCCTACCACGGTAAGAGTCACGGGCTTTTTGTTTTCGCCTACTAGCACGATCGTTGAGCCGAGCTTCAGATGGAGCGGGGCATACGAGGCGCGCTGTGGCATGATCACGTTGTTTGTGCCAGCGTCTTCTTGCGTCAGATTGCGACCTTGCGTCGTGTCACTTTGGCCTTTGACGATGGTGACATCCGGCACACTGTTTGATGCGAGATCGTAGCCAGTTGGGGCACTAAGGTAGGCTAACGTCTCCTCTTTGCCTGTCTCGGTGGCGCCACTGTTGCCTGACGCGCCACCAGGGAAGAATTGCGCTATCGGTGTATTGTCCACTGCGACCGGAGCGGCTGTGCTGATGGTGTTGACCACCTGTCCTTTGATGCCTGATGTTTGCGTCAACTGGGAGTCGACGGCGCTCTTGTCGTTGGCTCCGACGATGATAAATGAGTTGTACTTGACTTGTGTCGAGAGGGCGTTGTTGATGGCATCTTTGATGTTCTGGCCGAGTACGAGGATCAGGCCGATCGAGAAGACTCCAATATACAACGCGACGAGTGTTGTTACCGTGCGTGTGCGCTGCCGCCCGATATTGCGCAGCGCCAGCTTGACGTTAGTCTTCCACGAGCGCGGAAGAAAGAGCACGACCACACCCATCAGTGATACGGCAAGGAAAAGCACGCCGAGGGCAGTGGAAGCCTGCATTAGCAGGAGCGATACGAGCACTCCGCCACCAACCAGAAGGAAATACCACCAGTGGAGCGATTCAAGCACGGGTAGCTTGCTGATCAGGAAGACGACCAGTAAGAAGGCAAGGCTAAGCAGAACCAGGAAGATGCCCGCGCCGCCGACGGAGAAGATGGCGACCTTGAAATTCTGCAGGATACTCCACGCCAGGAAGAAGAAGAGCACCGCCAAGAAGCCTGCGAGCACAATCGAGAGGATCACGCTGCCGACGGTGTTTCCCTCGGGTAGCTCGCGCAGTACGCCGATTGGCCGTATCTGGCTGGCTTGTACGATTGGCATCAATCCGAAGATGAGCGCAGTGAAGAAGCCGATGGCGATGCCTGAGGCTACGGTGAGGGGATCGATTGATGCGGGTAGCTGTGTGATGATGAAGCGCTCGACGAGATTCTTCACCAGGAAGCTGACACCGATGCCTGCCGCAGCGCCAACGACTCCGCCGAGAAAGCCGATTAGACCGGCCTCCAGTCCAAAGAGCACATAGAGATCGGAGCGCCGGTAGCCGGATGTCTTGAGCATGGCGATCTCGACGCGGCGGCGACGTAGCAATACCTGCATCGTGTTGATGATGCCTACGCCACCGATCAATAGTGCCAGTAGCCCAACGATCTGGAGGAAGTTACGGATGAACTGGACCTGATCTTTATTCTGCTGCAGACGATCCTTGGTTGTATCAACCGTGGCCAGAGGCAGCGCATTGCCGATAGCTTTCTTGGCTGCATCCTCATTCGCGTCCGTGTGGCTGGGGACGTTTGCATAGATGGCGTTGTAGCGTATCGGCAAGCCCGCGCTGCTCGGCAGCGCCTCGTAGGTGGTGCGTGAGACGAACATCTGCGCACTATCGAAGAAACCAGCGGTGGCAATGACGCCGCCAATAGTTGCGGTCAGCGTGCGCCCATCGTTGCTCAAATCGACGGTGACGGTATCGCCCTTATGTGCGTGCAGTTGGGTGAGCAGCGCATCAGTGACGACGACGGTATCGCCGCTCAGCAGCGAGGAGAACGAGCCATCGCGCGGGTCCGTGAAGACAGGTGTGCCGGCCTGGGGGAACGATGTGGGATCGACGGCATACAGCGTATAGAATTGACGTTGCCTCGATGCATCAGTGCTATCGGCACGCTGTCTGACGATGGCGGTATAGCTTGTGAGCGTGCCCTGCGATGTGAGTTGATCGAAAGTGGCAAGCTGGTCTGATGAGAATGGCGTGATGTCGCTGGTTACTGCGAGATCACCGCCGTTGCCCTCACGGATGTTACCCGTGAGGGC
>DASVOW010000873.1:0-10176 GCA_036383155.1 Ktedonobacterales bacterium | reverse complement strand
TCCGCTGCCGGTTATAGTGAACCACCGAGATCCCAACGCCGAGCACCGTCAACGTGCCGCCGAAGGCCGTCGCCAGCGGCTTGCTGACCAGATTGACGCCCCAGGCACCCACGACCAGCACGGTGGTAAAGATGCCAAGATAGAATTTGACGCTCGGCCAGAGATGGCTCAAGGCGCTTCTCACAGGACTCGTCTGCGCAGCAATCGCCGATAGCCTGGACGTAAAGCGCTCACGCAAAGCACGCAAGCGCGCCACTGTCTGGGGATCGAGATGTTCCTGCAATAGAGACCCCAGGCGTGAAGACGTGACATGTGTCCCCTCATCGGTCTCGTGCTCATCGACGACAAATGGCGTACCATCGCGTCGCTCACGCCAGCGAATCACGTCGAGAGAGATACATGTCAGCGAGAATGCGCCCAACAAGCCAAAGGCATACAGTTCGCCCAGGATCGTGATATTGCCCCTCACAGCAATCAGCACCAACATAGGAATAGCAGTCGCCAGCAGGATCGAGATATACGGCGTGCCACGGCGCTTGCTTATGCGCTCTACAACCTTGGGGAAGAACTGCATGCGCGAGAGCGCCAGGAAGACGTGATAGGCGCCGATGATAGCGGTGTTACTAGCAAACACCAGCAACGTCGAGGCTGTCACCGCCGTCAGCACCAAGAGCAACCTACCACCGGCTGCATAGCCAAGGAGCGAGATGAACTGATTCTCCAACCTGCTGAGGACGTCAGGGTTCGCGATGTTCGTGTATCCCGGCGGGAGACCGTAGAGACCCGTCTGCAGCATCAGCTTAGGGTGTGTCAGCAGGACCGTCGAGAAGATGGTCAGCAGAGGACTGGTAATGCCAACGGTAATGACCACCAATGACAGGGCAACAGTCACGGTCTTGTGCCGTGGTGTGCGCATGACTGGTGAAAGTTGCGAGATGCTTTCGAGGCCGGAGAATGCCAGGAAGGCACCCGCGAATCCCGTGACGAACACCGGCACCGTGAGATGCTCGCCGGAGAAGATGAGCCGAAAGACTTGGCCCATTACCGCAGGCGGTACTTTCGTAAAGATCAGCAACAAGATCAGCATGTCACTGACGAACGCTGCCACAGCGATGACGGCGCTGACACCCGCACTCTCCCTGATGCCCCACCAATTGAGCACGCCAAGCAATGCCACCAGCACCAACGTAATGCCAAGCTGAAGCAACGGGGGACTCAACCCGGGCACCAGCGTCTCGAAGTACTGCACACCGGAGAGCGAGCTAATAGCGGAGGTGAGGAAGTAGTCTACTAGGATGAACATGCCGCCGACCGCGCCGAACCAGGGGTTCAGGCCGCGCGCCGCGACGGTCACGACGCCGCCGCCTTCAGGAAAGCGGACAGTCACCTCAGCATATTTGAGCGCGAGCAAAAGAAAGACGCCAAGCGTCAGCGTGACGAAGAACCCTGCGAGATCGCCGATCCCACGTTGTCCGTAGAGAATACCAGGCACGTAGTATACCGACGTGCCAATGTCCGCGAAGACGATCGCCCAGCAGAGAAATGGGCCAAGGCGATTGCCACCATGCTTGCCACTGCTGGATTCTGGACGCGACGCGCTTTGCGTCGCCGTTTCTATACCTTGGGCCACAGGAATGTCAACCCTTGTACAGCACGTTCGCGCACGTCAACCTGGCGTGCGACGGGACTTCTCAATGGCGCAGCTAGCTCAGTCGGCTCATACCATCTGATACTGCATAAAGCATCAACGCAAGACGTGCGCCAATGTAGTGTCCACGTGTGCTGTCATGACCAGTTATAACACACTTGCCAGCAATGGCAAGGGCAAGGGAGAGGGATATGCACGAAAGTCTATGAAGAGCTAGGCACCGGAGATGCATTGGTTATGTATCGCTCTGTGAGAGACGCAGCAGCAGACCAATAATGATAAAGTTGGCGATGACCGAGCTACCGCCATACGCCACGAAAGGCAGCGGCACGCCGGTCAGTGGCATCAGCTTGAGATTGCCCGCGAGAATAACCAGCGTCTGCAAGGCAAAAACGGCAGTGAGGCCGACCGCAAGCAGTTGGTTGAAGGAGTCACGCGCATTGGCGGCTACGTGTAGTCCCCGATAGACCAGCAGCATAAAGAGACCGATCAGTGCCAGGATGCCGGCGAAGCCAAACTCCTCACCAAATGAGGCCGCGATGAAGTCAGTATTCGAGGCAGGAACGATCCATGGCTTGCCAAGGCCCAGGCCCGCCCCGAAGACCCCACCCTGACCGAGCGCGATCAGACCCTGCACAAGCTGGTACCCCTTGTTCTGCGAGACGCCCGGATCGAAGGCCGTGCTGACGATGGCGATACGATCGCGTGCGTAGGGGAAGAGTTGATAGAGGAAAAATGCCCCGAGCGCGAAGGCTAGCAGCGAGCCAACGACGTACATCGGGCGATTGCTGGCGACGTAGAGCAGCGAGAGGAATAGGCCGAAGATCAGGATCGCCAGACCCAGCTCGCGCACGCCGACGAAAAGCAGTAGTGCGAGTCCCAGCATCGCCACCAGCGGACCCAGGTGCTTCAGGGGCGGCAGCTTCAACGGGCCGACGCGGTAGAAGGCCGAGGCCAGCATCTCACGGTTCTCGCTGAGATAGCCCGCAAAGAAGACCACCAGGCAAATCTTGAGAATCTCCGACGGCTGGAAGGAGAAACCACCAGGTCCGATAGAAAGCACGTCGCGGCTGGGGGCGTCGGTCCTGAAGCTCCCGGCTCGCACCAGCGTCACGGCGACCAGCGCGATGCCGACAGCCGCCCAGGTGTATTTGAAGTTGCGCAGCCAGCGCAGGTCGCGCGTCACGCGCACAGTGCCAATGCAGAAGGCCAGACCCAGGACAACCCAGAGCAACTGCTTGATGCCGAGTGTCGCCTGCTTGCCCGACAGATCTGGTCCGAGCCGTAGCGACATGATGACGCCAATACTGCTGAGCATACCGGCAATGGGCAACAGCGTCTGATCGGCATCGGGCGCGATGATACAGAGCAAGATGTGTACGCCGGCCAGCGCGGCGATCAAGCCAAAGGCGGGCGTGAATGCATCGAGCGGCGGCAGCGTGTTGCGTGTGACGGGCGTGGCAAGGGTATGGACGACGATCAACTCAAAGAAGCCAGCAAGAAGAAAGAATGTGGGCAAGAGCAGCAGCCAGAGTTCCGTCCAGCGATACCGACGACGATCAAACATAATCGAGCTCTTTCCCCACTACACAGCAAACTTAAAGCGCACGTCGCCCACCTGCAGAATCGAGCCGGGGCTGACTGCCGCTGGCTCGGTGACGGGGCGCTGGTCGACAAGAGTACCGTTCCGGCTGCCCATATCCTCGACCCAGAGCGACTTATCTTTGTAGAGAATGCGCGTATGCTCGGTGGAGACGTACGTGCTCTCCAGCACAATGCTATTGGTGGGCGCCCGGCCAAGCGTTGTGATTGGCTCGATGTCGAGTCGCGATCCTGGCACCAGAGTGGTCGATCCACTATCGACGACAATCAGGTGACCCACCACCGCGCGGGCGCGCGTAGCGCTCGTCGGTGCGACGACTGCTCGTTTGAGGTCACGGCGCGAGACCGCCACCACCTGCAAGATGACCAGATAGAGAATGGCGACGAGACCGATGCGTAGCGCGAGCAGGATGGTGTAATTCAAATTATCCATCGAGCGCGATGACCTCCACTGATGATCTCCACTAGCGTCGCTGGAAGACGAACTCGTGACTGCCTACGGAGACCATGTCGTTGTTCTTGAGCGGAACTGGCTGATGCGTCATCACCCCGTTGATGCCGACACCGTTGGTGCTGCCAAGATCATACAGCACAAACTGCCCGTGCTCGAAGCGGATCTCCGCGTGGTAGCGTGAAACGCGCTTGTCATTGATGACGACATCATTGCTCAGATGACGGCCAAGATGCAGCACCGACTGTGAGATCGGCATAGGCTTGCCACGCGCCGGGCGATAGAGTGTTAGCCAGGCAGGTGGCAGCGGCTCGACCTGCTCCTGCTGCGCCTGTGCCACCTGACGCGCTAGTGCCTGTGCCTCCGCGGGGCTCATCGAGCGCGTCTCTTCGACGCCCAAATCACCATCCGCTGCATTATCATCTGGCAGCGACCGCGGATCCAGCACCTGCGTCTCAATGTGTGTCTGGCCCGTAATCAGCCCAGCATCTTCATGAAAGCGCACGATAGGGCGCGAGGGCAACATATAGCCGCGCTCACGCGCCACATTGATCAGCGAGTCTGCGAGTTGCTGCGTGAGCGAGCGAGAGAACGACATAAAGTATGCATAGTCGCGCTGGCTGAGATACACGTCATACAGGTTAGGAGCAATACGCTTCTCCGGCCCAAGCTGGAGATTCGAGTCCATCGCACGCGTCAGTTTGCTCGCCAGCTCCACAGGCTGGAGTCGCGAGCGGAAGACACGGCCGAACGAGCCTTCGACGATGCCCTGCATCATCGACTCGAATTTGCTCATCACTCCCATGGACTTCATCTCCCTCACGCGCTCGCGCCCTTGCGCATCGGCATTGTTCTCGTTGGTACGATCTCCATGTCACTGCACAACGCGACATGTCGTCACTGTTGGTCACTTAGTTCTCGCCGGGCGGCTCCATCAGGAGATCGCGCGCCTGCCGGGCATCCGCGGCGATCTGAGCCACCAGCTCGGCGACTCCATTGAAGCGCCGCTCTTCACGCAGACGCGCCACAAACTCAACGCCGACTCGCAACCCGTAGAGATCGAGCGTGACATCCAGCAGATGCACCTCGACGAGCAAACGCGGCTCGCCGCCGAACGTGGGGCGTACGCCAATATTGGCGACGGCGGCATGACTCGCCCGCTCCTCGCCCGGCAGACGCACACGCACCGCATACACGCCGTTCGCCGGCAACACCTTCCGGGCGTCGATGCGTAGATTGGCCGTGGGGAAGCCGAGCAATCTGCCCCGGCGGTCGCCGCTCACAACCTCTCCGTACACAGTATACGGATGACCGAGCAGCGTCGTTGCCTCGTCGATATTCCCAGCACGCACCAGCGAGCGGATGCTTGTGCTACTGATGCGCTCGCCGTCGTGGCGCACATCTAGCACCTCGACCGCAAAGCCGCGGCTCTCTCCGGCTGCCCGCAAGAAGGCGATATCACCGGCCCGCCCTTTGCCCAGTGCAAAATCTACGCCTTCGACAAGTGCACGTGGCTCGCAGAACGTCGCAAGCAGATCCAGAAACGCTTCCGGGTCTAAATCGGCCAGCGCCTGCGTGAACGGCACGACGACGACGGCGTCGAGCAACCCAACGCTCGTGAACAGGTCAAGCCGCTCGTCGAGCGTCGCAAGCAACTCCACTGGAGGCTCCGGCTGTAGCACTTCCAGCGGGTGCGGCCAGAAGGTGACGGCGACGGCGCCCATCTCCTGTTGTCGCGCCAGTTCAGCCGTGCGCTCGAGAACCCGCCAATGACCAAGATGGACACCATCGAAGGCGCCAATCGTCAGCGCGGCTGGTCCGAGCGCTACACTGCCGGTTGGTGTTCCAATGAGATATTCGACGCGCATAGAGCCTTTTCTTCTATTCGTTTTCGCTTTCCCGCCAGCGTATACTACCATGGCTGAGCCCACGCCGCAATTTTCTGGCCTTTCTTCTATCTATTATGACGCTGCGGCATGCCCAAAGGGTCCCGCTTTCGAGTGAGGCGCATCACACTTCCGCATAAGCTCATCAAGCATGTGACACACCGAGAGCGCGGTAATGCGCCCGGATCGGGGCACAATCACCACGCTCTCGATGCGATGGCGGCATTCGCCGCCACGTCTAACCCCTCCTCCGTTGTGGCGAAGGAGGGAATATAAAGGCACTGGTTGCTCACAGCCGAGCAACACGAGATCAGGCGTTAGAGCAGACCCTCGCTCGTGAGGAAAGAAGTAGCGACCGTCTTCTCCGATTTGCCGTCCAGTGTGACCTGTTTGATCAGAGCGGTGATCTTCGCAGTGGTCAGATGCGACGCCAGTGGATTCAAGGCATCTTTGATGGCTGGTGACTTCTGCAGCACCGGGTCACGCACCAGTGGCGATGGATTGTAAGCAGGGAATGCGTTCTTCGAATCCTGCAGCAGGACGAAGTTATTGGTGACGATGTGCGGGTCCGTGGTGTAGCACTCGTTCACATCCACCTGCCCGCTCGTTACCGCAGCAAAGCCCAGCGACTCATCGACCGTCTTCGTGCTCTTGAACGTGATGCCATACGCCTGAGCAACAGGCGGGAAAACGCCCGTTTTGGGGTCTGTAAAGTCGGTCTGTCCGGCCAGTGTCAACTGGTTAGCGACCTTCGCAAGATCGTCGAGCGTCTTCAGATTATGCTTGTTTGCCACCGCTTGCGACGTGCAGATGCCATAGCTGTCATTGAGCTGGAGCGCGGGATCGAGCCAGGTGATCTGGAAGTTCTGCGCGTAGTAGTCGCGTGCTTCCTGATACGCCTTCTGCGGATCCGACGTGGCGGGGAGCCCATAGTTGCCGAGGGCGGTGCCGTTGAAATCGGGGTAGAGATCGATCTGCTTGCTCTTGATCGCGGAATCGAGCACTTTGTTGTCGCCGAGGCCAAGCTTCAGATTGATTGTGAAGCCCTGTTTCTCCAGCAAGAGCGCATACATCTGGGCGAGGAGCCTGCCATCGGCGTCCTTCTTGCTGCCTACAGTCAGTGTGACGCCCGAGCCAGGCTTGCCGCTGGTGTTGCCGCTGCCACCGCCACCGCAGCCGGCGAGCGTCAGAATGCTCAACATCAGCACAACGCCCAGCAACTTGACGAATGCTGGGATACGACCTATCTGCATTGGGATCCTCCTTCAGGATCAGATCGATTCCAGGGAGCGTGTACCACGACACAGCACCCCATCAGCTCTCGCGCCCCAATGGCGCGAGAGAACAACTGCGCCCGGCACTATGACTCCGGCGCAATCGAATAAGACTCAGCCCGTGTGTGAGGTGTCACGTTCAGGGCGTAGCCGTGAAACACGCCGCATTCGTCTGAATACTGGCGCGGGAACTACGTGTACACTGCCCAGCTATATCTCTCCACGCTGACAAACGTTACGCAGCCACTGGCTGCCGCTCTGGAGCAGTCTGCTCGGCGGCAGGGGCAAGCTGCTCAGCTACGCGCAATCCAGCGGGCGTCACCATCCGCTGCACAGTAGCAAAGATGGCCTCAGTGAGTAGCGCCAACAGCGCGATAGCCACCGCGCCGACCAGTAGATCGATCTGATGCACCTCCTGGCCGAGTCCGGCGTTGATGTACTCGCCGTAGCCACCGCCGCCGATCAGGCCAGCTAGCGGCACCGTCGCCACGATCTGGACCGCTGACGTGCGCACACCGGCCGCGACGACCGGCAATACCAGTGGGATCTCAATGCGCGTCAGTATCTGCAAGCGTGTCATACCCATCCCGCGCGCAGCGTCAATCGACGCAGGATCGACCCCACGCAAGCCGGCGATGGTATTGAGCAAGATCGGCGGTATCCCAAGTGCTGTCAGCGCGATCACCGACGGAATGAAGCCGATGCGGTTGAGTAACAGCACTATGATCACCAGCGCTGCAAGTGTGGGAACCGCACGCATCAGCCCGCTAAGATTGGCCGCTAGGAAAGCAGCCAGCGGACGCGGAGCAACGAGGATACCCAGCGGCAGCGCGATCACGAACGAGAGCACGATGGGTACAATGCAGAGCGTCAGCGTATCTACAGTGTGCTGCCCGAAGGCATGCTGCGGGTCTGCGATATACTCCGCCATCTGGGCAAAGATGTTCACACGCACCCTCCTGGCAAACTGGTCAGTGCTATCTGTATGGTGATTACCCCCATACCCGCATCAAGCCCGCCGAAATGCGGGCAACCGCAGCTTGAACGGGAAGTGGAAGCCGCCACTCAGCGCCGTTTGTAGTGCAAGCAACAGAAGGTCAGCGCCGACCGCGAGCACGCAGACAAGGATCACCCCTCCAGCTTCGAGAGGAACACTGGCGAAGTCACGCCCCCGGAAGATGATGGTGCCAAGGTCGGCAACACCGATGAGCGGGGCAAGCGTAGCAATGCCAATAGTCGTTACGGTAGCGACGCGAATACCGGCCACAATAACCGGCAGTGCCAGCGGCAGCACGACGCGCAGTAGCAGTTGCGTCTGGTTCATACCCATCGCGCGCCCGACCTCGACAAGTTGGGGATCGACGGCGCGAATCGCCGCGACGATGTTGCGGATCAGCACGATCTGGGCGTAGAGCACCAGCGGGATGATGATGGTCGGCGCGTTCAGTCCGGTGAATGGGACGAGTAGGGCAAGCAACGCCAGGCTAGGAATGGTATAGATGATGCCGGCGCCGGTGATCACCGGCAGATACAGCCGCTGATAGCGCATGACGAGCAGCGCGATGGGAAAGGCCAGGATCAGACCGATCAACAGGCTGATCCCCGTGATAGAGAGGTGCGCAAAGAGCAGATTCGGGATGCTCTCCGGATCGGTGATATCCCAATTCGTCGGGTCGAGTATGTAGCTCATTGGGCATCCTCCCTTCTACGGGCGCCTAACGGCGCGGCAAAGTCCTCTACGGGAAACCTGGAGACCACACATCGGTTGACGGGGTCTGCATAAGCTCTGCCGCCCGTCGGCACATCGCTTGGCAGTAATGCTAAAGTCGAAATGCTAGTGCGCGGCGCTGGCGGCACTCGTGGGGCGAGATGCACGCGCCTGCTCATCGGCGCTCGCCCGTTGCTGCTCCTGCTGCACCTGGTGCGAGATGCTCGCGAGTGTAACCTCGCCCACTACCCTGCCGTCGCGCTCGACGAGTAGGACGCTACTCCCCGCCTCTATCATGTGCAGCAACGCCTGGAGTAACGTCGTCTCCTCGGAAATGCGCTCGCCCGCTGCACCCTCGGCCACAGGCTGCAGTGCCTGAGTGACGGGCAGATACTCGAATTGGCGCAGGATATTGTCAGCCCCGACGAGTTGGCGCACAAAGTCATTTGCCGGCTTTGCGAGCAACTCGACCGGCGATCCCTCCTGCATGAGCTTTCCCTCAGACATCACCACAATCTGCTCGCCGAGCTTGAATGCCTCCTCAACATCGTGCGTAACGAAGAGAATAGTCTTGCGCACGGCTTGCTGCAAGCGCCGCAGCTCATCCTGCAGACGTGCACGCGTAATGGCATCCAGCGCGCCGAATGGCTCATCCATCAGCAGCACATCAGGGTCCGCCGCCAGCGCGCGCGCCAGACCGACGCGCTGCTGCTGACCGCCGCTGAGCTGGCGCGGATAGCGTGAGCGATACTCCTGTGGGTCGAGACCGACGAGATGCAGCAGCTCATCCACACGAGCGGCGGTCTCGCGCTTCGGCCTGCCCAAGATCGACGGCACGACCCGCACGTTGTCCTCGATAGTGAGATGGGGGAAGAGACCCACCTGCTGGATGACGTAGCCGATGCCACGGCGCAGAGCAATCGGATCCTGCTCAATAGTGGCCTTGCCATCGATTAAGATACGCCCTGACGTAGGATCGATAAGCCGGTTGACCATACGCAGGAGCGTCGTTTTGCCGGAGCCGGAGGTACCAAGGAGCATGCAGATAGCACCCTCGCGCACGGTGAAGCTAACCGAGTCCACAGCAGCATGCGCCGCGCCAGGGTACAACTTCGTGACGTTGTCGAAGGCTATCCTCGCCATATGGCACACCTCCTCCCATCGACATCAAGAGCCCCGCTAGCACTACACATGCCGCGACACTCAACACCGCCTTCTGCTGCACAGATAGCATACCGATCCGTGTGGAAGGAGGCAGCAACTATTGTGCAGTTTGTTGCTCTACTTTATCGGCAGCATCTTGCTCAAAACCGCTGTTAGACGATAACGCCAGGCGGCTTGAAAAGTCAAGCGCGAGCCAGGGCGGACTGTAGGACAATAGCACACGCGACGAATGGCATGCACATGCATCTCATCTCCAACACAACGTCCCACAACAGCCCAAGATTCTGCCACGAGCAACGCGGCACTTCCGATGATTATAGAACAAAAATTTTACCTAGATCAAGAGCTCGGTTATGCACAATGAAGAAGTCGCTTGGCTTAGACGCCAGTAGAGTGCGAGGGTGTGATATGCTGGCAGAAAGCGGCATCTGCGCCGCCGAGGC
>DASVOW010000872.1:0-4780 GCA_036383155.1 Ktedonobacterales bacterium | reverse complement strand
CATTCCGGCACCATCGGCAACCATTCCGGCAACATTGCCCGCCTCCTCGAGTCTCGCCACGCGATCCCTCTCTCCTGTACATGGCAGGGAGACCCACGCGAGCGACGCAATGAGAGCCAGGCTATGGCTATGGCCAAGGTGCGGCCGAAAGGGAAAGCAGCAAAGCAGACCAGACAGTATAGCCAGTGGCCGCCAGCTGGAGTGAGGCATTCTCCGGCAACGATCCCGGCAACATCTCCGGCAACGATTCCGGCAAGAAAATCGGCAAATCCGGCAAGAGCAACAATACAGTTCGCTAGTCACTATTCCATATTTCAAGGGCGAGCGGGCCTACAACACATGCAGCGGCAAGAATTCCGGCAAAAAATCGGCAACATCTCCGGCCACTGTTCCGGCCACCGTTCCGGCCACTGTTGCGGCCACTGTTCCGGCCACTCATCGGCTACAATCACAGCCGCAAGTCCCCGAGCCCGTGCACAAGGGTGGGGTGGCCGCAGGCCGAGGTGGAGGCCCTCACCTCGCACGAGTCAAACACACCAGAGGAAGGCAATGAAAATGCAAGGCTTCACACCCCTACTACACTCAGAACGCCACTTCGACATGCGCTGGCATCGTGCTCACAGAACCCGTCTTCCGCCTATATCATTAGCGGACACCTCTGTATCAAACTCATCACAAGTCCAGTTCGTAAGCCAGCTACACGTTGACAGTCCAGCGGAAACCCAGATACAATGGCCTGTAGCCTGCATCGGGGGAACAACGACGTTTGCCTCACACAGTTCGAGGCGGTGGCGCCTGTGGCTCTCCTATTCAGAATGCGCTTTCATGCGCCCGCGCCCTCTGGCGACGTTCCTAATTCACCGACTCAAGGCTGCCAAATGTCGAGCGTCACCGCTCCTCGCCCCATAGCTGCACGCCTATAAAGCAATATGTGGATGCCCGGCGCATCGTCGCCGTGCCGCCCCACCTTTCGGAGGTATGCCGAGTGAACATCGTCGTCTGTGTCAAGGAAACGCCGTCAACCACGGCGGAGAAGCGCTTCGGCCCGGACATGCGGCTGGAGCGGCGCAAAGAGGATGCCATCCCCAACCCCTTTGACGAATACGCCATCGAAGAGGGGCTGCGCCAGCAAGAGAAACACGGCGGCACCGTGACATACCTCAGTATGGGACCCGCCACCACCACCGACACACTGCGCAAGGCCCTCGCAATGGGCGGCGACCGCGCCGTGCTCGTCACCGACCCCGCCTTCGCCGGCTCCGACGCCATTGGCACGGCGCGTGTCCTGGCCGCCGCCCTCGGCAAGATCGGCTTCGACCTCGTGCTCTTCGGCAGCGCCGCTGCTGACGCCTATGGTGGCGTCGTCCCCAGCGCCGTCGCCGAGTTCCTCAACCTCCCACTGCTCTCCTTCGCCAGCCAGCTCGACATCGAAGGCAACGGCGTCAAGATCCAGCGCCAGGCCGAGATCGGCTACAACGTCGTCGAGTCCGAGCTACCCGCGCTCGTCAGCGTCGTCAAGGCGATCAACGAGCCGCGCTACCCTTCCATGAAGGGCATCATGGCCTCCAAGAAGAAGCCGCTCGATACGTTCTCCCTCGCCGACCTTGGCATCGACGCAAGCACAGTCGGCGCAGCCGCCGCCCGCGAGAAAGTCGTCAGCGCGGAGAAAGTCTCCACGCAGCGCAAGGGCGAGATCTACGTAGGTAACGAAGGCGCAGCGGATCGCGTGGTAGCCTTCCTCGTTGAGCAGAAGGTGCTGTAGGACATGTCGAACGATATCTGGGCTTTGGCCGAAATCAATAATGGCAAGCTGGCAGGCATCTCGCTCCAACTCGCCAGCAAAGCCGCCGAGCTTGCGAGCGCGTTTGGTGGATCCTCTGCCGCCGTCGCGCTCGGCACCAATACCCAGGCCGCCGCGCAAGAGCTAGGCGCCTGCGGCGTCCAAAAGGTCTACGCCTCCGAGGGCGCCGTCTATAACGAGTACCTGATCCAGCCGCACGTCGACACCCTGGCAAAGCTGATCCAGCAGCACCAGCCCAAGCTCGTGCTCTACGGCGGCACGAATTACGGGCGCGATGTTGCCGCCCGTGTCGCCGCGCGTCTCGGCCTCGGCATCGAGTACAACGTGAGCGAGGTCGCCGTCGAGGGCGACAATGTCGTCATGACGGTGCCAGCCTTTGGCGGCGCACAGGCTGTCAAGATGACCTTCCAGGGCGAGGGCACGCACCTCCTCGGTGCCCGCCAGAACGCCTTCCCCACCGTCCGCACTGAGAGCAGTGCTTCCGTCGAGGAGATACCGGCCCCCGCCGCTCCCGCCGGCAGGGGCGCCAAAGTCAGCGGTCCCTTTGGCACTGAGGGCGCCGCCGAGGCGGGCCATCTCGGCAAGGCCCCCGACGGCCACGACATCTGGCTACCTGCCGCTACCCGCGCCAAGCTCGAAGAGGCCCAGACCATCGTCTCCGGTGGTCGCGGACTCGGCGGTCCTCAAGGCTTCGCCCAGATCGAAGATCTCGCCGCTGCGCTCGGAGCCAGCGTCGGTGCGTCACGCGCCGCCGTGGATGCCGGCTGGATTCCCTACGGCCATCAGGTCGGCCAGACTGGCAAGACCGTCAAGCCATCGGTCTACATCGCCGTAGGTATCTCCGGCGCCGTCCAGCACAAGGCTGGCATGGGCACCGCCAGTCTGATCATCGCCATCAACAAAGACAAAGATGCTCCCATCTTCGGCTTCTGCGACCTCGGCATCGTCGGTGACCTCAACGTCATCGTGCCGCAGGTTACTGAGGCCGTCAAGCGTCGCAAAGGCGCCTAGCAAAAGTGCCGGTGAGATACCATACTCGGTGTCTCACCGGCAAAGGAGTCATTGACCTATGGGCCAACCCACCATCTGGCCATCGGGCGGGCCGATCGGCGCAGTTCTCTTTGGCATCCTGCTCGTCGCCGCATGGGTAGCCTTCGCCGTGCGCATCCGCAAGCTCGTGCGGCTGATGCTGCTGGGGCGCCCAGAGAACCGCTTCGACCATATTGGCGAGCGTATCAAATACTTCGCGCTCATGGTGCTCGGGCAGCGCGGCGTCCTGCGCGACCCGCTGCCCGGCATCGCCCACTTCTTCACCTTCTGGGGCTTCATCATCATTCAGCTCGACGCCCTCAATCTCTGGGCTATGGGCCTCAATTTCACGTTACCCATCATCTCCAGCCGGGCGTTTGCCGTCCTGCTCGACGTCTCAATCATCCTGGCATTTCTCGCACTCATCGAGTTCACCTATCGCCGCCTGGTGCTCCGGCCCAAGCAGCTTGAGAGCCAGGGCCACGGCATGGCCGATGCCTTCATCATCATCGGCATGATCGCGCTCGTGCTGCTCACCGTCTTCTTCTACGAGGTCTTCGCCTACGTCGCCACGCGCGGCGCCGACTGGACCCTCTTCGGTGCGACGCTTGGCCAGGCCTGGATGGGCATACCCGTGCGCACCGCCAGCGCACTCATGAGCGTCTTCTGGTGGGCCAACGCCATCGTCGTGCTGAGCTTCCTGATCTACATTCCAAACTCAAAGCACCTGCACCTGATGGCGACGCCATTCAACGTCTTCTTCCACAACCTGCGTCCCAAGGGCGCGTTGGACCCGATTCCGGATCTGGAAGAGCGCGAAGACTACGGCGTCCACGCCATCAACCAGTTCACCTGGAAGCAGCTGCTCGACGGCTACGCCTGCACCGAATGCGGGCGCTGCAATAGCGTTTGTCCGGCGCTCGCCACCGACAAGCCCCTCTGGCCCAAAGAAATCATCCTTGGCGTCAAGGAGGAGCTATTCGCCACCGGCAACCTGCACCTCGTCAGCCACGAGCAAGAGGTGGAGCAGAGCGCGCGCCAGCCGATGGTCGGCGGTCTCATCCACGACGAGACGCTCTGGGCCTGCACCAATTGCGGCGCCTGCGTCGAGATCTGCCCCGTCTCCATTGAGCATGTGCAAAAGATCGACGACATGCGCCGCTACCTCGTCATGGAGGAGAGCCGCTTCCCCCAGGAAGTCACCCCGCTCTTCACCAACCTTGAGCGCAACCAGAACCCGTGGGAGATCAGCAACGACACCCGCGCCGACTGGGCGCAGGGCATGAACGTCCCCACACTCGCCGAGGACCCCGATGTCGAGGTGCTCTACTGGGTCGGCTGCATGGGCTCCTTCGACGCCCGCAACCGCAAAGTCGCCACCTCTTTCGCCAAGGTGATGCAGGCCGCCAACGTCCGCTTCGGCATTCTCGGCCCCGAGGAGAGCTGCACCGGCGATCCCGCCCGCCGCATCGGCAACGAATATCTCTGGTATATGCTCGCCTCGCAAAATATCGAAGTGCTCAACGGCTACGGCTTCAACAAAGGCGTGACCGCCGAGAAGACCGACGGCTCCAACGGCTCCAATGGCAATGGTGCGGCAGCCTCCACGCCGGTAGGCGTGGGCGTCGAGCCAGGTCGCGCCTACAACGTCAAGACCGTCGTCGCCACCTGCCCCCACTGCTTCAACACCATCAAGAATGAATACCCGCAGCTTGGTGGCAACTTCGAGGTGGTCCACCACACCGAGTTCATCGACCGCCTGATCAGCACCGGCCAGCTCAAACTGCCTGCAGGCTTCGACAAGCGCAAGCTCACCTACCACGACCCCTGCTTCATCGGCCGCTGGAACGATGTCTACGACGAGCCGCGCCGCGTGCTCAACGTCATCAACAGCGACGGCGTCGCCGAGATGCGCCGCAACCGCAACCGCTCGTTCTGCTGCGGCGGTGG
>DASVOW010000871.1:0-4999 GCA_036383155.1 Ktedonobacterales bacterium | reverse complement strand
GTCGCCGATGAGGTGGAGCGTCTGGTCTTGCCTGCTATCTTTATTCGTCCCGTAGCGGTGGGTGAGGATGTGCCATCCATCGGTGCCTCTAAATTTGGGGGTATGCCTGACCTCCCGCCAGACTTTGAATGGCCAACGTGGCACGGTAGGGCTCTCACTTTCCTCGCGCAGTTCAACCTTGCAGAGGTAGCATTGCACGAAGTGGAGCATGTGCTGCCATCCAGCGGCATGCTTTATTTCTTCTACGACTTTGCAGAGGAACCCTCGGGGCTAGAACCAAAAGATATAGGTGGCTGGCAAGTAGCATATTGGGGTGGTGACAAACAGTCGCTCGCACCCATCCCGTATTCGCCCAATATACACCCACCCGCTCTGATGCCTTCGCGCCAGCTCATCTTCTCCCCAGGACTAACGCTAGGCGATGAAGTTGACATCGTTCGCCAGTATTCGCTTGACGAGGATGAGTGGGAGCTATTCGAGAGCATATGCGAGAGTACGCACCCTGTACAACATCAGTTAATTGGAAAGCCACTCGTCATCCATTACAGACGTATGCCCTTGATGTGTGAACTGATGACAAGTGGACGGGGATTCGACGCGTTCTTGGACCTGACTCACGACCCGTATGAAGATTGGAGTGAGAGCGACAAAACGCTAGACAAACAAGCTAATGGCAGATGGCGCCTCTTATTTCAGCTTGGCGAAATCCAACATACACCACAAAGCAGAGTTTGGGCTGATGCGGGGTTGATGTACTTTTGGATCGAGAAAGACAGACTAGCCAAACGTGACTTCTCGAACGTCTGGTTTCTTGCCGCTACTGAATTTTGACGTGTCATGCCGCGTAGTAGAATGACGATGGGGAGATAGAGGGTGCGACTATGACAAATACAGCTCAGAAGACGAGCATTGCGGAGGCATTCGCGCGGGCGAAGGCGGAGGGACGGGTAGCGCTGATCCCGTATGTGATGGCGGGTTATCCTGATGTGGCGACGAGCGAGGCGCTGGCGGTGGCGCTGGGAGAGGCGGGAGCGGATGTGCTGGAGCTTGGAGTGCCGTTCTCCGATCCGCTGGCGGATGGGGCGACGATCCAGGTGGCGAGCCAGCATGCGCTGGATGGCGGAATGACGCCTATCGGGGCGTTGGAGCTTGCGGGGCGCGTCGCCGCTAAGGTCGGGACGCCGATCGTGCTGATGGGGTATTACAATCCGATCTTTAGCTATGGGGTGGAGCGCTACTGCGCGCGGGCGGCTAAGGCGGGCGTCGCGGGGTTGATCGTGCCGGATCTGCCGCCGGAGGAAGCGGAGACGTTGCGGAGCGCGGCTGCCACCCAGGGCATCGAGTTGATCTTCCTGGTGACGCCGACGAGCACGGAGCAACGCATCCAGCAGGTGGCGGAGATGGCGGGGAAGACTGGCGGAGGATTCGTCTACTGTGTCTCGCTGAGCGGAGTAACGGGGGCGCGGGACCGGCTACCGGAGCATCTTGCGGCGTTCATCACGCGGGTTCGCAACGCGACGACGCTGCCGCTGGCGGTCGGCTTTGGCGTCTCACGGCCGGAGCATGTGGCGGAGATTGGGCAGATTGCGGACGGTGCGGTGGTCGCGAGCGCGCTGATCAACGCGGTGGATGCGGCGGCGCCGGAGGAGCGGGTGGCGACGGGTGTGGCGTTCCTGCGGGCGCTGCAATCGGGGGCGAAGCTAGCTCAGCCCGCCGCCAGCACGAAGCAGTAGAGTGATTCATGGATACATCTTTGTGGCGGGTGTTGCCCTTCTCGGATGAGCCGATGGGGCGGCAGCTTGCGCTGAGTGAGGCGATGCTGGTGGGGCTGGCGGAGACGCATGTGCCGTCGATCCGCTGGTATGTGCCGGTGGAGCGGGCGCTGGTGCTGGGCAATGGGCAGCGTCCGGGGATCGCCGATCTCGATGTGTGTCGCGAGCGTGGCATTCGTGTGTATAAGCGAACGTCTGGTGGGGCGGCGGTGTTGGTGGACGAGCAGCTTGTGAGCATGGATGTGGCGCTGCCGACGGAGCATCCGCTGGCGACGAGCGACGTGGTGCGGGCGTATCAGTGGGTGGGCGAGGTGTGGGAGGAGGCGCTGCACGCGCTGGGCATGGCGAAGGTGCGGGCGCTGCCAACAGAGGAGGTGCGGGCGATTCCGGCGGTGCCGAAGGATGATCTCCTGCGGCTGGCGTGCTATGGAACGCTCTCGCCGTGGGAGGTCGCGGCGAGGAAGCGCAAGGTGGTGGGGCTGTGCCAAGTGCGGCGGCGGCCAGGGGCACTCTATCAGATCGGCGTGTATTTGCACGTCAACCCCAAGGCGTTGCCGGAGGTGTTGGAGCTTGGAAACAATCAGCGCAAGACGTTGAGCACGAAGCTACACAACGCGGTCGCGGGGTTGGATCAGGTGGCGGGGCGCACGGTGACGCGCGAGGAGGTGATCGCGGCGGTGGAGGCGGCGCTGCAATCGCGTTTGGGGGCGCAGTTGACGCCGAGCGCGTGGACGGAGCAGGAGATTGCAGCGGCGGAGCGCATCGAGCGAGAACGCTTCCAGCGGGTGGGGTAGGCTATTCCTCCTCATCCTCCTGGTCGGGCTCGGCGCCGGCGGGGTCGCCGACGACGGCAAGGATGTCGCCCTGGTTGACGGTCTGGCCTTTTTCGACGCGGACGGATTTGACGATGCCGGCGCGGGGGCTTGGGAGGTCGTTCTCCATCTTCATGGCTTCGAGGACGACGACGGTCTGGCCGCGCTGGACCTCGGCGCCTTGCTCAGCGAGCACATTGCGCACGAGACCAGGCATGGGGGCGCGGATGGGGGCATCTCCGGAGACGTGCGCGCCACCAGCGAGGCTCGCCAATGCACGCGAGCGTTCGTCTTGCACGGATACGAGGTAGGGGCGGCCGCCAATAAGCACTTCGATGGTGCGGGCACCACCCTCTGCGCTGGCGTCGTCACCTTCGATGAGGCGCGCGTAGGCGTCGTAGGAGCGCTGGCCGATGAGGATGCTGTAGTGGTCGGCGCGGGGGTCGTCGGTCTGGGTGAGGTGTGAGCGGCGCTCTCCGACGAGCTGCCAGTCCACGGTCAACTCGCGTCCATCCAGTGTGACGTGGTGGATGTGGCCGTTTTCGTCTACGTCTATCGAGTACTTCCGGCCCTCTATCTCAGCGCTGTAGCGCATGGCTCACTCCCGCGTTGCTCAGGGTCAATCAACTGCTATGCTGTCTGGGTAGCGCGGCCCTTGGCATGAGTTACCCGAACTGGATGGAGACGGCGGCGCTACCGCCGTTGCTGGTGATGTTGACGGTGTATGCGTTGCCCGCCGCCGCCTGACATGTCAGTGTAACATGCAGCGTGCTGCTCGCGCCAGGAGGAACCGTGCCATTCTTCGCACTGACAGCAACCGCGTCCGTTTGCGACGGGGCGGCGGTGAAGGTGAGGGGGCTGTCGCCACTGTTTTTGATTGTGACGTCCTTTGTCGTGCCGCAGGCGGTATAGGATAGGCTAGTGGGCGTGACGGCGAGCTGCGGGCCAGCTTGCACTGTCACGTTCACCGGGATATTGAGGGCGTCTTGGCCGACGGCGAGTGTGACCGTGGACGAGTAGGTGGTGGGCTTCACGCTGACGGGATGAGCGATGATGGTCAATTGAAGCTTGGCGCCAGGCTTTATCGTCGCGGTGTTGGGCGTGACCGCTAACCAGGGAAGCCCAACGGCAGCCTGCCATGTTAGGGCTTCTGTGCCAGTGTTGGTGAGCACGAGCGTCGTGGTCGTCTGCTTACCTACGACAGCCGCGAAGCTTGCCTCGCCGGGAGCGGCGCTGAGAGCCGGTGTGCCCGAGATGGTCCAGGTTTGGAGGAAGGGCAGCGCCTGATGGATCTGCCTGCTCACCATACGGCACGTGCCATTCGGACAGAGATCGGGACGCGCGATTACCAGGGCCGCCATATCAAAGAGCAGGATGAGGAGAGCAAACACAGCGATGCGGCGCAACAAGCGTCCACGCGGCTTCACCGCCGTCATACCTCTCGTCCAGACGGGCTCGTCGTCGAAATCGTCGTGCTCGGCGGGGTCGTTGCGCCTGCTACCGGGCTGGCTGCGGGGGGCGGCGATCTGGGCGCTGAGCAACGCGGATTCCTCCCAAGTTGAGACAGCGGACTGTACAGACGACCAGTCGCCGGTCTCTTCCGGCCGGTCCGGGCGCCAGTTGTCGCCTGACTCGCCCCATTGATTCTCCCCCGAGCTGGACCAGACGGCAGATGATGCTCCGTCGAAGGCACCCGACGATTCAAATGGCTCGGGGGCGGGACGGCGCGGCTCAGCACGGTGGTCGCGGTCACGTGTGGAGGGTGGTGCATCATTACCGACGACATCCTGCCAGGAAGGAGGCAGGTCGCCCAGCGCGGGGCTGGTGAGGCTAGGCAAGCCCAGACGCGTCGCGGAGAATGGGCGTCTGTCGGCGTCTTCGGATGGCGCCACGCCCTGCGCGCCAGGTCCGCCGGGGGTCCAGCGCTCCATCTCGCGCGAGTCGTCCCCTGCATGACCCGCAGCGGCAGACTCACCAGTGTAGCCAGTGGCAGCGTATTCATCGGTATAGCCGCCGTTCCATCCGCCACCAAGGGTGTACGTGCCGAACTCTCCGGTCCTTCCCTCCTGGACGATTGGGCCGCCGTCGGACGCATCGCGCCGGGGAGATTCTATCGCAGGCAATACCTGGCCCTGAAATGCACCATCACCAAATAGCCCGGCCTGGCCACCAACGCTTGGCGCCGAGATTGAGGGCCCGGGAGCAGCAGCCTGTGGCGAGTTGCCGCCTGCTACCGTGAATCCGGCGGTGGGAGGCGGAGCGGCGACAGCTCCCTTCCCACCAACGGCAGGCAGCATTGGCGGGGCGAAGTCTTCGCCGTCTTCCAGGCCGGAGGTAGATTCAGCGCTGCGGGCGAGTCGCTGGCCGAGGCCGGAGCGCAAGCGCGCGATAGGATTGCTGGCACGCTGTATCGCG
>DASVOW010000870.1:0-3861 GCA_036383155.1 Ktedonobacterales bacterium | reverse complement strand
GTCGAATGGCCGTGAATGGCGACCGGCACAAACACAAGCGCTTGAGCGCCCCTTCTGCCGTCGGGGGTCGCTCAAGCGCACATCTGAGATGCGAGATGCGCCTCGCTGGTAAGTGATTAGCGCGGCTGCTGGCCATAGGCGACATAGAACGGACCTACCGCGCGATTCTCAGGCGAGGCAAACTCCGCACGGAGCTCGGCGTGTAGCTGCTGGAACTGTTCGGCGGAAAAGAGCCCCATTTGTACGAGGAGTCCCCCGAAGCCCTCGATACCTGCCAGGAGGTCAGTCGCCAGCAACGTCCCGATTCGCCCGCCGTGGCTACCTATGGGCATATCTATACGTTGTTCGGCGACCCCCGTGAGGCCGGCCGCGCGCAGCATCTCCCCGACCCGTGCGCCGTCATGCGGGTCGATCCCTCGGTGGGCGATCAGATCGTTGATCCTGGCCGACAGACGTGTGAGCACGGGCCCCGGCTGCGAAGGCACGCTGCTCTCGACCGACTCGATCCAGCCTCCGGGGCGCGTGACCCGCACCAACTCGCCGATCACATACGGCCAGCGTGTATGCGGGATGGCAGAATAGAGCAGGCGCATGTGCACGAAGTCGAAGCTGGCATCAGGGAAAGGAAGCCCCTCAAGCACATTCGCCGCGATGAAGCTGTAGTTCGGCGGGCGCGGGTCAGCTGCGGGCGCAGCTGCTGGTGCGTCGGAGGGAGGAGGCGTGATATCTACGCCCACCACCTGTGCGCCAGGAAAGAATTCCGCCATCTCGTGTGCCCAACGTCCCGTTCCGGTGCCTACATCGAGGATGTTAGCCGGGTCGCGCACAGGGGCGGCGAAGTTACCCTGGAAGGCCTGACGCAGCAGATAATGCTGGAAATCGAGCCGGTTGATCTCGGCAAGATCAGCGGGCATCGCGTAGGGTACGCCGACTTTACGCAGCCGGCCGCCGAATACGGTGACAGGCGAAGCACCTTCTCCTGACAGGGCAGCGGCGCGGTTGCGCCGCCCCCATGTAAACCATCGCACAGTGGTTGCTCCTTCCGTTGGCCTACCGGCCATACGCCCACGTTGCACGTCATATGTCTGTGTGTCTATAAGCAGTTTACCTGCTTTGTCAAGAATAGTCCAGCTTAGTGGTGCAATCCGTCCCTGGATTCGATGATCCGTTGACAGTGATCGCGCAGCCTGCTTTACTGGATAAATGAAAGCGTACGGCGAGGCATGAACGAGGAGGATCGCATGGCGCACACGATGCAGCCTGCTTTTGCGGAGCGCTATGGTCCCTGGGCGCTGGTGACGGGCGCTGCCTCCGGATTGGGCGAGGAGTGCGCCACTCAGCTGGCCAGGCACGGCCTCCACCTGTTGCTGCTCGACATCCAGGCGCAACCGCTGCGATTACTCGCAGAGCGGCTGAGCGCCAGCGCTGGCGTGGAGACGCGCCCGCTGGTGGTGGATCTTGCGGAGCCGGACTTCTTACAGGCGGTCATCGCTGCCGCCGAGGGATTGGAGATAGGCTTGCTTGCCAATGTGGCGGGATTATCGCATGTCGGACGCTTCCTCGACCTTCCACTGGAGGGGATGCAGCGGGCGGTCGCCATCAACTGCCGGGCACCGCTCACGCTCGCGCGCCACTTCCTGCCCGGCATGGTCGTCCGTGGACGTGGGGGCGTCATCTTCTTCTCCTCCGCATCGGCCTACCAGGGGACGCCTCTGGTCACGAACTACGCCGCTACGAAGGCCTACAATCTGGTGTTAGGCGAAGGGCTGTGGGGCGAGTTACGCGGAACCGGCGTCGACGTGCTGGCATTCGCTCCCGGTGCGACCGACACGCCCGGTTTCCGTGCGGCGACGCCTCAGCCCAGCCGGGTCGCCGGAATGAGCGTGATGGAGCCAGGGCCGACGGTTGCGGAGGCGCTCGCGGCCCTCGGCAAGACACCCAGCCATATCGCGGGACGTCCAAACCGGCTAGCAGCCTGGCTCACCTCACGGCTGATGAGTCGCCGCCGCGCGATTGAGACGTTCGGCGCCAGTATGGCACGGCTCTATCCACACTTGGCAATTTCAGGCAAGGATGGGAAGTAAGAAGACGAGGACAATGCTGATCGACTTGTAGAGGCAGCCCAATTGGAGAGAACAGACAGTTGCTGCGATGGCCACTCGCAAGGAATGCGACACATGCCCGCGCATTGGCTTCACCTCCACATCGACCAAAGCCGCGTCGCTATCAATCAGGTAGCCGGGCAGCCGTATAATATGCTTAGGACGAGTGACCGCGCTCCGATGGCGTGGCACAGCACGCCGATCCACTGCGACTAAGGAGCGCATCGCCACGTGAGCACCACCGACATCACGCGCACTCATCGCCTGCCACCCCCGCCGCAAGCATCCGACGGCACACTGCTTCCGCGTCCCGTCGTGCTAGGCTTCCTGCTGTTCACGTCGCTGGGAACCGGTGTGGTGCTCTCGATCGTTGGCCCGACCGTGCCGGCCATTGCCGCGCGCCTGAGCGTGCCTGAGGCCACTCTGGGCATCATCTTCACGGCGAACTTCCTGGCAGCCACGATAACGACGATGGCCTCCGGAGTGCTCTTCAACCGCATCGGCGGGCGAACGCTCGTACCCGCCGGGCTCGCTGCGATGGTGTTGGGCTTGCTGGGCGAGGGCACGGCGGGTACGCTGCCGCTTATCGTGCTCGCGGCTATCATGGCTGGCGTCGGCACCGGCATCATCAATGTCTCTGTCAACGCCTCCGCCGCGCGGCTCTATCCCACGCGACGCGCAGCTGTGCTCACATGGCTCAATGTCTGCTTTGGCGTTGGAGCCTTCCTTACTCCGCTGGCCGCCGGACTCAGTCTCGTACGGCTCGGCGGCTACACGCCCGCCTACATCGCTGGGGCGGTGATCGTGGCGCTGCCCATCCTCCCGCTGATCCTCGGTCTACCAGCGTCGGACTCTTCGGCGGCCGCTAGATCCACATCTGGGCTCACAGCCGTCCTCACGCTGCTACGCGACCGCACCCTACGCCTGATGATGCTGCTCGCGGCGCTCTACCTGGGCGCCGAGATTGGCTTCGGCGGTTGGGTGGTGAGCATCGTCGCACGGATGACGCACCTCCCACCGGCGCAGCTCGCCCCAACGGCCTCCGCCTTCTGGATCTGCCTGGCTGCAGGCGGCGCGCCCACGACACTCTTGCTGCGGCGTGGCGTTCCCCCACGCAGACTGATCGTGCTCGGTGCGCTGGCGGCGGCGATTGCGGCAATGCTGCTCCTGGTGGTGGGCGGGTCCGTGCCGCTCGCAATCGCCTGCTGTGCCCTGCTTGGGCTGGCATTCGCGCCGATTCTCCCGCTGGCCACATCGCTGGCAGTGGGTCATGGAGCTGCCGACGGCTCGGACGGCGCGCGCATCGCCGCTGTCTTTACAATCGGGCAGATCGGCGCGGCGACGCTCCCCGCGCTGCAGGGTGCTTTGCTGGGCATTGGAGTTGGACCCGCGCTTGGGATGACTGCCGCCTGTGGCCTTGGCATGGCAGGCCTCGCCGCGACAGTGAAGCCCACCGATAGGACGAAGCAGGCTTGATACGTTGTGATACCACTCACACCTGGCTGCGCAGTGCCGCCCGCACGGCCTCGACTGCAGCAGACGTCGAGGACCGAGCGCTGGCATGCTGCAGGGCCGCTCGCACATTGGCATAGGCAGCCCCCGTCCCGGCGCCCAGCTGTGGGAGAGGCTCTTGCACGCCGAGCGACTCCACCGCGATGAGCGCCTCGATCGCGAGGATGGTCTCCAGGTGGTGCAGCGCGTCACGCGTCAGCGTCACGGCGAGGGGCGCCAGCGTGGCATGATCCTCCACGTCGAGGTC
>DASVOW010000869.1:0-8132 GCA_036383155.1 Ktedonobacterales bacterium | reverse complement strand
ATGCTGCATCGCCATGATCGCATCTGCGTACGTGCGACTGCTATTATAGCGACACATGCGTCAACTTGCACAATGAGGTACCCACCAGTCGCATACGAAAGAGGCGGCACACTGCAGCCACGATTCGTGCGGCTGGTAGCACGGGAGCATGATGGCCGGCACGAGCACGATGGGCGGGTGTGGCACTCGTATTGCTCACCTTTAACGCAAGGCAACACATGGCGAAAACAATACGGCGTCGACGTAGTCTCTGAATTTTTCCAGCGGCATTGGCGCTGGCACAGTCCATGCCAAAGAGAAAGGGGAATGCAAGCGATGCGAGGCTCGATACCACAGCAGGACATGCAGGTCTGCGGCGAGCCTGATAGCAGATAGCATATCCAACGTGGGTGATGGGTTGAGAGATGGCGAAGACATTTTTAGGTGAAGCACGGGACGATCAATTCTACCCGGAGCTCGACAGTTACGGCGACAACCGGCCGGGCGAGAATGACGAGCCGCGCGGCTACACGTCTCCACACTCAGGTCCGCTGGGAGAGGTGACCCACCTTCGTGGTCTGCCTCCTGATCTGTGCAGGCCTGTCACCGTGTTGGTTGTAGATGATGAGTCAAGCATCGCCGAATTGATCGGAGAGGTGCTGGTCGGGGCTGGCTATCGCGTCTTGCAGGCGGGCAATGGGCGCGTGGCACTCGCTATCGCTCGACGTGAACACCCTGAATTGGTCATCACTGACCGCATGATGCCTGAGGTTGATGGTGTGGAATTCGTGCACCGGCTCTATACTAATCCTAGCACGCGCGACATTCCGGTGGTCATCATGAGCAGCACGAGGCCAAGTGAGCGCGCTCTCGACAAGGCGCCATCGTATGTCAAGGCGTTGGATCGACTCACGACGAAGAAGATACCGGGCGTCTCGACGGTCGTGATTGGAGAGGTCCAGGTTGGTTTCCTGGAGAAGCCGTTCGACATTGATGCGCTTGTGGATCTGGTGGATACGATAACCAATGAAGAAGATAATGTTTCATCGCTCAGTCACTATAATAGGGAGTGAAACGTAGTGATGAGATCAAAGGGAAGCGGCCTCCCCGTCGCTTCCCTTTGATCGTTTTGTTGTGATCATGTCGACGTATGTTGGCGGTGGCAAGCGCAGTATGGAGAGCAACGTGACGAATTGCACTTCACTTTGGAGCAGCATCACTGATATGCTGTGCACTTTCAGCCAGCTCAGCCGCAGCACTGCCGCAGCACAGCCGGTTGACAGGGCGGCGAGGCGAATGGTACACTAGGTTTCGCTGGTCGCGCGACCGGTACATGCCAAGGTAGCTCAGTCGGTAGAGCACGGCTCTGAAAAAGCCGGTGTCGGCGGTTCGATCCCGCCCCTTGGCACCACCTCCAGCAATTGATTCTCCCCCGCTTTCCTCTTCTTTCCCCTATGAGCGTATCTCTCTTTGTATCACTGCTTGTTCTACAGAGAGAGGTATGTGTGGCTGTGTCGACGAAGGTTTGTACGAAGTGTGGGATCGAAAAGCCTCTGACCGAGTTTGGCAAAGACCGTTCGGCACGAGATGGTCTACATCAGCACTGTTTGATGTGCAAGCGACGCGCTCGAAAGCGTTGGCGTGAGGAGCATGCGGAAGAGGCTAAAGAACAGTTTCGTCTGTGGAGCGAGACGAACTACACAAAGCATCTCGCACGCAACAAACGCTGGCAGGCGACAAATCGCGACAAGATGCATGCAAGCATGCTCATGTCGCGATACAAGCTGACACCGCTGGAATATCAGCGGATGTACGACGCGCAGCGTGGCAGGTGTGTAATCTGCGGAGATGCCGACAAGCTAGTAGTGGATCATAAGCACGACGATACAAAGAAAGTTCGTGCTTTGCTTTGCACGCGCTGCAACACAGGGCTTGGGCTATTTCGGGAGAATGTAGACATTTTGCTTGCCGCTATCGGCTATCTCTCTCTCGACGGGATGTACGACAAAACCCTTCACCGTGTAGAGGTTCAGATAGTGTCTTGCAGTTCACTTACAGATACACTGCGCGCATCATCGTGAAATGCGATGCGAGCTATAGGGCTGTATGTCTCGTATTTGGCGCGGGCGTTGGGTACACTTGCTGACGGACACGCGATACACAACTATGTTGTGAAGGGACATGTAGATGCTGGAAGGTAGCTCGCCCGTTATCGGGCTCGATCATGCGCAAGTAACCACTCCACGATCTAAGGAAGTCGAGGTCAAGGCGTTCTATGCCGACGTGTTGGGATTAGAGGAGATTGCGAAGCCGACCGCATTGGTGGCGCGCGGTGGCGCCTGGTTTCGTTGCGGCGAAGCTGCGCTGCACCTGGGGGTGGAGGATGACGCAGCATTTCACCCACAACACAAAGCACACCCCGCACTGCTCGTGCGTGACCGAGAGACGCTGGCTGCAATCCAGCAGCGGCTTTCGAGCGTAGGAGCCCCAGTGCAGCACGATGTGCAGATACCAGGCTATGAACGCTTCGAGACACGCGACCCAGCCGGAAACCGCATCGAGATCATGTGCCACATCACCGCTGAAGATGAGAGAGCGCGGCAAGTTGGCGATGGAGCAACTGTGCAACGGGCACAGACCATAAAGGCACGGGTGCGCGAGACGTTTGGGCAGGCGGCGGAGGCGTATGTCGCCAGTCCAGGGCATGCGGGCGGGGATGATCTGCGGCGGCTGGTGGAATTGGCGGAGCCGAACGCGGCGGATCACGCGCTGGATGTCTCGACGGGAGGCGGTCATGTGGCGCTGGCGCTGGCGCCCTCCGTCGCAAGCGTCACCGCAAGCGACCTGACGCCACGGATGCTGGATGCGGCGCGCGCGTTCCTCGTCTCGCGGGGTGTGACGAACACGACGTTTGTGGTGGCCGATGCCGAGCATTTGCCATTCCTCGATGCATCGTTCGATCTGGTGACGGTGCGTATTGCGCCGCATCACTATGCGGATGTGCGGGCGGCGGTGCGCGAGATGGCGCGGGTGCTGCGGCCGGGGGGACGTCTGATCGTTATCGACAATATCGCGCCCGATGACGCGCGGCTGGATGCGCTCGCAAACGAGTGGGAGAAGCGCCGCGATCCGAGCCATGTGCGCGAGTATACAGCAGGGGAATGGCGCACGTTTGTCGCGGAGGCAGGGCTACACATCACCCATATGGAAACGGGGCGCAAGACGCATGCTTTCGGGCCGTGGGTCGAGCGGGTGCGGATGCCGGATGCTGAGCGGGCCGCCCTGGAACGTGACATGCTGGCGGCGCCGCAGGAAGTGCACGCGCATTTCGTGGTGACGGAGGAAGCGGGGCGGGTCGTCTCCTGGACGACAGACTATCTGATCCTGCGAGGGGAGAGGCAAGCGCATGCATGATGAGTTGTTGCGGCAGCAGATCGACTACTACCGCGCGCGCGCCGGGGAGTATGACGAGTGGTTCTTACGCCAGGGGCGCTACGATCATGGCGCGGAAGCAAACGATCGGTGGTTCGCAGAGGTGGCGCAGGTCACCGAGGCGCTCGATGCGTTCGCACCGACTGGTGACGTGCTCGAACTGGCATGTGGGACGGGACTGTGGACGCAGCATCTCGTGCGCTATGGCGGTCGCGTTACCGCGGTCGATGCTGCGCCGGAGGTTATCGCGATCAATCGGCAACGCCTCGGTCCCGACGCGCCTGTCGAGTATATACAGGCGGATCTCTTCTCCTGGCGCCCATCGCGCCAGTATGATGTCGTGTTCTTCAGCTTCTGGCTGTCGCATGTGCCACCGGAGCGGTTCGATGCCTTCTGGGATCTCGTGCGTTCGGCGCTGAAGCCACGGGGGCGAGTGTTCTTTGTGGACTCGCTATACATCGAATCTTCGACGGCGCGCGATCACACGCTCGAAGGCGACGACGCTACCGCAGTCACACGCCGCCTCAATGGTGGTGAGACGTTTCGCATCGTCAAGGTCTTCTACCGGCCAGACGAATTGGAAGCACGACTGAAGGCGCACGGCTGGGAGATCGCGGTTGAGTCAACGCCCAGCTATTTCCTCTATGGCTTCGGCAATCCGGCGCATTAGAGCGTAAGCAGCATCTCGCGCTGCGTGGCGACGATGGGGCACTGCAACTGCGCGAGGGCCGCATCGAGTGGGTCGCCTGGTGGGATGTTGATGGCGCGCACCAGGGCATCCGGCTGCTGACGAATCTGGTGGAGCAGCAGGGCAACAGCGTCGGCGGTGCGCGCATCGGGAGTGGGGGCACGCGAGCCGCAGTCCATCGCGGAGATGCCGCTGATCAGAGGCATGGAGAGCAGATAGGCGCGGATGCGGTCACCGTCGCGCACGCCGATGCCGCCGAGTTGGGGGGTCATCCGGGGTAGCACGTCGCGCTCGCGCTGCCAGGGCGGCCGCACAGGATGCATGGCATCGAAGTCTGCCAGCGCCTCGTGTAGTTGGAGCGGGACAACAGCAGAAGACGCTTTGCCAGGCTCTGCAGAGGATTCCAGCTCGGGAGGAGTAATCGGGCCGGTGTAGACGACGAGCGGGCGAATCTCTTGAAAGCCGAGGCTGCTGTAGAGTCTGCGAGCAGGTATATTCTGGTCGAGCACTTCGAGCTGGATGGTGCACAGCCGGAGTGCGCGCGCCTCATCGATCAGCCGGCTCATCAGCTCATGGCCGACGCGTCTGCCACGCCACTCGGGGGCTACTCCCATTCCCGCGACCCAGCCACGCGCCCCACGGACACCGAGCAAGGCTATGCCCGCGAATGCACCGCGATCGTCCTCGATCAGGAGCGAGGCATCGAGCAGCACGTCATTATTGGCGATCATGGCGGCGAGCGATTCGGTCGTTTGCCACATGGGAACGAAGTAGCCCTCGAAGGCGCGGTTGAAGGCAGTGGCGAGGGAATCGAGCGGCAGACCGCCAACGCAGCGAATGGTGAGGCCATCCATAGTATCCGCCTCCGCCCATATCAGGCAAACAGGCATAACGACTGCTGAATGTATGCGTGTGTCAGCCGATGCGATCCAGTGTCTGCAGTGGGACAACGACGCTGCTGCCGTCTTCGAGCCGGACATTGGCGCAGGGATAGAGCATGCCCTGCTCGAAGCTCTGCGGGCGGGAGAAGAGATAGGCGACCTGACCGCGGGCGCCTCTCAGCTGCCCCGATGCGACGCTGACCCACGCACCTGGCACAATGGCACTATCAAGTGGCACGGATATCGTTGGTGTGCCGAGGGGCTGCGGCAACAGCACTTCGGCGCGGACATTGCGCCGTGGGTTTGTCGTGCCAGTGAGCAGCACTGTGTCGTTGACGCGCTGGGAGAGGGTCTGGTAGAGTTGGGGCTGCATCGGTTGGTTGCCAAATCCCTCGGTCAGCATGACTGTGAATGCTGGGACTGAGTTTGCCGTCGTCAGACCGTCCAATACAGCCGTCACGTCGGTGCGGATGAACGCTTCGAACTCACGAGCGGACGCGCTGGCCGCGATGACGCCAATCGCGCCGCCGGCAACTGCGCGCTGCAGGAGTGTCAGCGGGGCCTGCAACGGAAAGAGGAGGATCGCGCCACGTGGGATAGGCACGACGGCCAGCGATTCACCACGCGGCAGCGTGGTCAGCGGGCCAACCACGGGACCGCCGACTCCGACGATGCCTTGCGCAAGCGTCGCCACGCCTTCGAGCGCTATATGGCGGCCGGGCGTGATCTCTACGACGCGCCCGGCAAGACCGGCAAGCAGTATACTACGGCTTCCCTGTTGTCGGGCGGGTATCTCCGCGATGGGCTGCTCCGGGCGCACTTGCTCGCCCACGGCGACCTGGGGAACGGCGCCTGGCGGCAACGGACGGAGACGACGAACCAACGTCGTCGGAACTATGGGGCGACCGAGTGGATAGGTCAAAGCACGCGCTGGCATGGTCGATCAGGCCTCCAATCCAAGCGCCTGACGCCACTGCACCTGCTGGGCCATACGCTCGGCGGGATCAGTAGGGAGGACGAGTGGGCGTCCACGAGTGTCGACGATGAGGCCGAGGGCTCCACCAACGACCGGCTCGCTCGCGCGGGCCTGCTGGCCGGGTCCGAGGCCGACATCTACAGTGGGCGCGGGATAGAGTCCCATAAACGCTTGCTCTCCAGGCGCAACGGGCAAGCGGGCGAGCACGCCGGATGGCACGTCCTCGACATGCTTGCGCCCGTCGGCAAACTCGACGACGACGCGCAGGGCAGGCTCGCCGTCCGCCGGGATTCCGACCGGCGAGATCACGGTGCCCAGCTGTAAGAGGACCGCGTCGCTCTCGGCGACCTGGGCCGCCGCGGTGGAATTGAGGCCGGCGACGCTGCCCAGCATATTGGCGATGTGGGCCGTATCGAGCACCAGCGATGTCACACCGCGCGGCTGGAGGGCATCGAGCATGAGCAGCGCGCCCATTGCTGGCTGCGGCACATTCGCCAGCACGCCACCAGTGCCGAGCAGGACATCGAGCGGATGGAGGCCGGCGAGCCGCGCTCCCGGAGCGCGCAATGCGAGATAGATCGCTTCGCGGGCAAAGGCATACTCGAACTCCAGCTCGCGGGCGGTCGCGGGCAGTGCGTGGGGCCTCAGCATGCGCATGAGGGCGTATTCACGCAACTCATCTTCGCTGGTGGGTGTGGTCAGCCAGCGACTCACAGCCTCTATGCCGCGAGCACGTAAGATATGGCCGATGCCAGAGCCAACGCCCGCATTCGGATCGACGGCGGGCAGGAATTCCGCCTGTGCGGTCGCGCCGGCAAGTGACGTGGAACTGGAGCCAACGTCTACACCGACGACATTTGTCTGGTAGTGTTGCGCAAGGTAGCGCACCATGCCCGCCAGCGCGGTGATGGTGGCGGCCGGCGGTGTGCTCGACATCGCGCGGATGCTGTTATATCCGGGCAACCCGCGCAGCACGGATGTCTCATAGAGGCCGTTCACGGACCGATTGAGCGGAGTGAGCGTGGAGGGGGAGAGGGCGTCCACCGCCAACAGCGAAGGTGTGCGCCCCTGCAGGGTGCTCTGGAGTGAACCGATGTCGTTGGGGTTCCCTGTGAAGATCACTGGTAAACCGAACGACTGGTCTTGCTCGACATCAGGCGCTGGCTCACGCAGTGCATCGAGCCAGCGGGCGACCACCTGGGCGGTCTCCTCGATGCTTCCCTGACCACGGCTCACCCCAGATGGATAGCCGATGACGAGCATGGCGTGCGGGTGTACTGCGTGCACCTGAGCCAGCATCTGTTGCCACTCGGCGGGCGTCGTAGAGGGAGAGAGGGTCGGTGTCGCATTCAACTCGACGAAGAGGCCGCCGATGGAGCGATGGACCAGCCCGGTCAGCGCCTCGCGCCCCGGCCCTGACGTAAGGATGCGCAGCGGACCGCCAATACTTGTCGCGAGCGCCAGCCCATCGACGCCACTGCCGTCATCCTGCTCTGGGGTGAGGAGCTGCCCGTCGCGCAGTAGCATGCGCCCGGTCGTGCGCTCAATGGCGGCGATGGCGTCGCGGACGCCCAACATCAGATCGCGAGCCGGAGGCGCGAGCGTTGTGGCGGCTTGCGCGCGCGCCAGAAGGCGAAAACGCCCGTCGACGGTATCGATCAGCGCGGCCTTCGTGTGCGACGAGCCACAATCCACCATGAGCAACGAGTATGTTGTCGGCGTGCCACCTGCATCTTGTCGTTCGGGTGCGCGTGTCGCCGCCTGTAAGGCTCCCCCCACCACCACTCCTCCTGAAAATCTCTAGGTGTTCCACTAGCGGCATGCCGATATACGCTTGCCTGATTTTGTGCTGTCAAAGCCTGGATCGCTGGATAGGCGACAGCGACACTATCCGCGCTGCAGCCTCTGCCTCTATGGAGATCACAACGCTAGCGCCTTCCAAAGAGGCGGCGCCACCCACCAGATCGCTCGTCCGCCTCCGGCGGCGCTTCGTAGTCGTAGCCGTTAGGATCGTAGCCATTGGGATCGTAGGCGTTGGGATCGTAGCCGTTGGGATCGTAGGCGTTTTGTGCGCTCTGATCGTATGCGTACCCCTGCTCATCGTAGCCGCCGGCATATTGTGGATTGTCGTCCCAGGCAAAATCTGCCCCGCCTTCGGTGTTGCCATCGTCCCATG
>DASVOW010000868.1:0-1653 GCA_036383155.1 Ktedonobacterales bacterium | reverse complement strand
CGGTGCCACTCCGCCCGATGGTGAACTGGCAGCGGGCGACGTGGTCAAGGGCAGATTCCTTACGAAGTGCCAGCTGCTCAGCATAGCTTCACCCTGGCTTTTGAGGCGGACATCATCAGCTCAGGTCAGACTGTCTGGGATCTGAAGATATAAACCTGGCTTTCTCTTAGTCTACGGCCACCAATCACGCAGATTGGTGGCCGATTCTTTTGCGCTATATCCCAACATCCACGCCTTCTGGCAATAGATGCCACTCCGGCAGCGGCTCCCTCGCCGCGATCCATTCGCGCGGGATGCCTTCGATGCCGGTGTAGCATGCCACGATGCCGCCGACGATAGCGCAGGTAGTATCACGGTCGCCCAGTCCCCTCACCGTTGCCCACAGTGCTTCTTCGAAGTTCTCCAGATAATGGGCGGCGCACCAGAGCGTAAACGGCACCGTATCCTGCGCAGAAATCTGTTCTCCGTTGCCAAGCGTCGCTGCGGCATGCTCGACCGCGATCTCATCCCGTAGCTCGCGTGCGCGAATGATTCTGCTGCGTACCTGGCTCTCCGGCACATGCGGTAGCACGAAATCGAGAAAACGCGCCACCTCGGAGTGTGTGCCTGACTCGCGCAAACGGCATGCATATGCTGCCGCGACTGCTACGGCGATAGCCCCTGCCACTGCCTCCGCATGCGTATGGGTCACGGACGCCGACTTCCGAGCCTCAGTTACCGCCACATCCAGATCATCCGCGAAATATGCTCCAAGTGGCGCCACACGCATCGCCGCACCATTGCCATACGATCCCTGCCCTGCAAATAGGCTGCCTGCGGCCTCAGCCCAATCGCCACCGCATCTGTTGTGCCGGAGCAGTTGATGCATCGCCGGGCCATATCCACGTGAGCCATCATAGTGTCGCGCAAAGCTCCGCGCCAGTTGGGCCTGATCGATCACTCCCAGGCCATTGAGCACCTGGACGATAGAGAGCGTCATCTGTGTATCGTCTGTGAAGCGCCACGGCGATCCCGGCAGCGCGCGCTCGTCGATCAGCATGCGTGCTATGTCTGGATGAACAAAGAAGCGCTCGCCAAACCCATCGCCCACCGAGAGCCCTTCGAGCGACACCAACGCACGCGCCATCCGTTCCTCCTGCCGCGCACCCATGTCTACTCCCTCCTTCATTGCCTCCGCTATCTGCATTGTGCTACACGTCACCAACCAACAGACAGGTATCTCCTGCACCGCTACTTCGCCCAACTGTGATCTCCCTCACACAGCTGCACCGTAACGCCCGCCGTAACGCTTGCAACACGCCGGCACAGTAGGCTGAGGGTGTCCGATACAGCGACAGCATCTATATCTACAGGAGACTATCACCCCTATGAGCACCCTCATCCCCAACAGCATTTCCACCACCCATGTCCTCGACGACGCGACGGCCATGATCGAGAATGGCGACGACGTATCCTCAGCCTTTACCATGCTCTGCCAGGAGCTCTACGAGACACGCCGCTCACTCTCCGCCGCCGAGTGGCAGCAATTCGCCACCGAGACGTGCCGCGAGCATCCACTACACGCCCTGGTGTCTCAAGATCCTCTGACGACACGCGCATTCGCCAAGCCGCGTGGCTATGCTGGGGATGCCGTCATGCTCGACCTTGTTTACG
>DASVOW010000867.1:0-1933 GCA_036383155.1 Ktedonobacterales bacterium | reverse complement strand
ATCAACATCTGCGCCGCGTTCAATCTCATCGACCGGGTCGCAGATGCGCTCGGGTTCGACGTCCCGGCATCGTTCACGAAAGGAGCGGCGAGCCTACTACAACGCGGCTACAAAATGTAGCGCCCTACACCGCCAACGCATACATCTCGCGAGCCCAATCCTCAGCATATACACGGTCTTCCTTCCCGAATGCCTTCCCGAATGCGCCCCATCTATCTATGGCACTGGTAATTGATCGGTCAAACCAAGACCACCGCAAAGAGAGAAGATGCATGTCTACAGAATCGACCACAGGCACGACGACCGCAGCCCCCGCAGCCGCAGGCGCCGGCCTGCGTCCCAACGCCGTCGGACTCATCGGTGTGCTCATTCAATCCGTCACACTCATGGGGCCGGGGGTCGCGGTCGCCTTCGCCTTCGGCCCTGGCATCACCTACGCTGGCGGCTCCTTCCCCCTGGCGATCTTCCTGGCAATGATCGGCTGTCTGCTGCTCGCCGTCAGCATCAGCTCGCTGGCGATCCATCTTCCATCCGCTGGCGGCTTCTACACCTACATCAGCAGCGGGCTTGGCCGCTCCTTCGGGTTCCTCGCCGGTTGGGTCAGCATTCCCGCCTACCTCCTCTTCCTCCCCCTCAACCTGATCGCCTTTGGCTTCGCCGGCCAGGGCTTTAGCGGCCTGCCGTGGTGGCTTTGGGGCAGCGTGCTCGCGATCGTCATGGGGCTGCTCACCTTCTTTGGTGTGCGCCTCTCCATCCGCACGCTGGTCGTACTGGGCACCATCGAAGTCATCGTCTTCCTTGTCCTCAGCGCCTTCCTGATAGCGAATCCCGCGCAGGGCAACACGCTCCTCGCCTTCACGCCCGCACAGTGGAGCAACGGACGAGGCGGCGTGAGCGGCGTTCTCGTCGGCGCCGTCATCGGCGTGCTCTCCTTCACCGGCTTCGAGTCCGCCGCGCTCCTCGCCGAAGAATCACGGAATCCGCGTAAAATCGTCCGGCCCGCGATCATGATCGCCGTCGTGCTCATCGGCATCTTCTTCGTCCTGACGAGCTATGCCGGTCTGGCCGGCTATGGCTTCGACCACATCGGCACGGTCAACGACCCGCACTCCTATCTTGGTGACTCCCCCACCCCCTGGTTTACGCTCGGCACGCGCGTCTGGGGCAAGGCTGGCGGCTATATCGTCGGTCTGGTCGTCCTCAATTCACTGGCGGCAAACGTCGGCGCGGGCTTCACCGCCCTCTCTCGCGTCGTCTTCGCCATGGGGCGCACAGGTGCGCTGCCCTCGGCGTTCGGCAAGGTCCACCCGCGCTTCCGCACCCCCACGCTCGCCCTCGTCGTCGGCGTGCTCCTGACCATCGGCATCGCACTCTGGTCCGCGGCCGTCTACGGCCAGCCGCCAAACAGCTTCTACGTGCTTGTGGATACGGCGGCGTATTGCGTGCTCTCCACCTATGCCGCCGTCAGTCTCGCCGTGCCGTTCTATTACCTGCGGCACCGGCGCGACGAGTACAAAGCGGTCACCCATCTGGTAGTGCCCATCCTTGCGGCACTCCTGCTCGTCGTCGTCCTGCTGGCGCAATTCTTCTTGGCAGTCCGACTAGATAACTACCCCGGGCTGCAGCCTCAATACCTGGGTGCGATCATCGCCGGAGGCTGGCTCGCGCTCGGCATCATCCGCTTGTTCATGCTGCGTGCGCGCAATCCTGAAGCGCTGGCGGCCGGTGAGCGCATTCACGTAGAGCAGGCGTAGATGCACTTCTCCGCACCCCTCACCCTGATCGAGATCACTTGCCGAGCATCACCTCGGTCGATTTGATGATCACCGTGACGCGATCACCCGTCTGCAGATTCAGGCGCTCCACCGAGCTGCGGGTGATCGCGGATACGACCTCCTGCCCGCCGATATCGACCGTCACCTCAGCCATGATC
>DASVOW010000866.1:0-3459 GCA_036383155.1 Ktedonobacterales bacterium | reverse complement strand
CGGCGCAGGTGACGCCGAGCGGGGCCTGCATTCCAGCGGGGGCGACGGGGCCGTTCCAGGTGACGGGCGTGACGATGACGGTCTCGCCGAACAGCATCGCGGGCACGAGCTGCGGGACGCCACTCACGGTCACGTATACGGCGGTGTTCCACCTGGCTGCGAACGGGCCGGGGGGCACGGTACAATTCGAGTACACGATCAATAATGGGCGCGGCTCCAACCCGGCGAGCCTGGTGGTGGCGCCGGGGCAGACGACGGCGAGCTATGCGTTTCAGTGGTCGGGTAATCTGCCGGCGGATCATACGTATCCGGGGCTAGGGGGCGTGATGGTGACGAGCCCGAATGCGCTGACGTCGTCGCGGGTCGCGCCGAGCGGGGCGTGCAGTTAGTGGAGCGTGAGAGCAGAGTGAGTTAGCAGCGGGGATGGTCGAGATGCGTGATGAGCTTGAGCTGCAGGAGGGTGTCTCTGCTGTTGGCCCCGATGATTTCGCGCGTGTCGTCGAGGTATGGGAAGCATCCGTCCGGGCGACGCACGAGTTTGTGACGGAGGCTGATATTGAGGTTTTCAGGCCGCTCGTGCGGGGTGAGCTTCCCAATATACCGCACTTGCTGTGTGTGCGAGAGCGAGCTGGGCAGGTGGCGGGATTCATTGGGGTAGCGGATGAGAAGGTGGAGATGCTGTTTGTGCATCCGGCGTGGCGCGGGCGGGGCATCGGGCGGCGGCTACTGAGCTATGCGGTCGCGACGTTGGGGGCGAGAACGTTGGACGTCAATGAGCAGAATCCGCAGGCGATCGGCTTTTACCTGCGGGTGGGCTTCGAGGTGGTGGGGCGCTCGGCCGTGGATGGCATGGGCAAGCCGTACCCGCTGCTGCATATGCGGGTGCGGGAATTGTCGTCGGGCAATGGGCAGCCGGCACATGGATAGTGATGGGGTGACCAATAGTGGGCCGCCGCCGCGCGTGACGTGTTGTGGACGTTAAGCGTGCAGGCGGCTGGAGTGGACGTCAGGCCATGCAAGGTTGTATACTTTATGTAGTGGTGCTTCCATTCGACAGCGACGCCTGCTGATTCGCCTGGGAAGCATAGCCAGTGGACACCGATGCCCGCCAGACCGTAGAGGGTTTGGCGGGCTTTGCTTTGTGCACATTCAGAGGGAAGATCGGCATCATCGATAGCATGGATACACACGAGACGAACACGACGGGTATACACGAGACAGACACGAAGGACAGGACGATGGATAGACAGGAACTGGTCGAGCGCTATGCGTCGGGCGAGCGCAACTTTGACGACGTGGACCTGCGGGGCGCGCAGCTCGACGGCATCATCTTAGCTGGGGTGAAACTGCGGGGCGCGGACCTGCGGGGCGCCTCGCTGAACGGAGCCAACTTGTGGGGCGCGGATTTGACGGGCGCGCAGTTGGAGAACGCGTCACTGCGTGGAACGGATCTGCGCCGGGCACGGTTGGCGGGGGCAAATCTGCAGGGCGCGGACCTGTCGGAGGCGCTGTTGGTGAGCGCGAACCTGACAGGGGCGCCACTGCGTGAGGCGAATCTGCGGGGAGCCAACCTGTATTGCGCTCAGTTGAGCCTCGCACAGCAGCAGGTCGTCACAGAAGCTGGCGCGCGGTTGTATGATCCAGCGCTCAGCGCGCGGCGCCATCTCGTCCGTGCGCTGTAGCGGGTGGGCAGGTTTGGCAGACACTTCGGTGGGGGAGCGACACACGGTGCCGCTCCCCTTTTTCGTGGTCGCGCAGGGGACCACTCGGCGTTCCCTCGTGTAGACTGGCACGCGGTGGTGTGGCGTATGTATGGCACATAGCAGGTGAGGTGTCACGATGGCATGCCCCCTGCGGGCTGAGAGGTGTCGGAGCCACAACAGACAAGACAGGTGTCGCGAGGACGGTGGATTCTCACAGGGAGGAGCGACCACATATGACGTACGCCGCGCCGATGATCCAAGGCAACCCCAGCAAGCCGCCCGTGGATGTGAACGCGCTCGTGGAGTGCATCCGGGCGTGCTACGACTGCGCCCAGGCCTGCACGGCCGATGTGGACGCCGACCTGGGCGAGCAGCAGTTGCAGGAGATGGTCCGCTGCATCCGCCTGTGCCTCGATTGCGCCGATATGTGCCTGGCGACCGGCGGGATTCTCTCGCGCCAGATCGCCTTCGAGCCTGCGACGGCGCGCGCCGCGCTCCAGGCCTGTGCGCTGACCTGCAAAGTGTGCGGCGACGAGTGCGAGCACCACGCGCAGATGGGCATGGCCCACTGCCAGACGTGTATGGAGGCGTGCCGCCGCTGCGAGCAGGCGTGCAATACCGTGCTGTCGCTGCTGCCAGCGTAGACTTCGTCGCTCGTTTACCAGGGCGAGCCGTTCATGCGGGGACGTGCAATCCGCATGGGGTGCGACGACGGTGAGCTCACTGCCGAAGGCGGAGCTCACCATCTTGCTGTGAGCGCAGCTAAGTATTGACGGCCGGCGCGGAGGCGGTCGGGGCAAGATCCGCACTTGGACGGGACGCGACTTGCGCGAGCACCTGATGAATGAAGGCGATGGCCATACTGCCTTCGCCCACCCCCGCCGCGACACGCTTCACCGATCCCTGGCGCACATCGCCTGTGGCGAATATACCCGGGACACTTGTTTCCAGCAGAAACGGATCGCGGTTTGTGGCATCACGGGGCCAGCTCGCGGCAGGCACATCCGCTCCGGTAGCGAGATATCCCTGCGCGTCGCGCACGATCTCTTGCGGCAGCCAATCGGTCTTCACGGTGGCGCCGATAAAGATGAACACGCCGTCGGCTGGCAGCGTTTCGGTGATCTCGGCGCCTGCGCGCCGCACCGTGATTGCTTCCAGACGATGTCCGCCTGCCACGCCGACCAGCTCGGTCTCCGTGGAGACGGTGATATTGTGGCGCGTGGAGAGCTGGGTGATCAGATACGCCGACATCGAGCTGACCAATGAGGGTCCGCGCACCAGCAGCGTCACCTCCGCCGCGTAATTGGCGAAGAACATTGCCGCCTGCCCGGCTGAGTTCCCACCGCCGATGAGAAAGATGCGGCGTCCTCGCATTCCCAGCGCCTCCGAGCGCGCCGCTCCATAATAGACTCCCGCTCCAACGAAACGCTCCAATTCAGGCACGTTCAGGCTGCGGTACGCGACGCCAGTGGCAATAATCGCCGTGTGCGACTGCACCTGGGAGCCATCATCCAGCGTCACGATGTGCCAGGGCGCGCCAGGGGTGAGGGTGGTGACACGACGGGCGACGATCAGCTCTGCGCCAAATCGCAGCGCCTGATTCAGCGCCCGGTCTGCCAGATCATCTCCGGAGACGCCAATCGGAAAGCCCAGATAATTTTCGATGCGCGACGAGGTTCCCGCCTGCCCTCCCGGCGCGAACTCTTCGATCAGCAGGGTATGCAAGCCTTCGGAAGCGCCGTACACGGCTGCGGCA
>DASVOW010000865.1:0-4518 GCA_036383155.1 Ktedonobacterales bacterium | reverse complement strand
TGCGCGCCCAGGTCGTAGTCAAGCTGGCTGGTGACGGCATTGGTCTTGGAGATCTTCTTCGACTCCAGCCGCTCACGCTCCAGCATGTTCAGGAAGTCGGTGTTGCCGCCGACGTTGAGCTGATAGGTGCGCTCCAGCTTGACGCCACGCTCACGGAAGAGGCGCGCCAGCGTGCGGTGCACGATCGTGGCGCCGACCTGGCTCTTGATGTCATCGCCGATGATCGGCAGCTTGGCCGCCTCGAAGCGCTCGCGCCAATACGGCTCACGCCCGATGAAGACGGGGATGCAGTTCACAAAGGCGCAGCCCGCCTGCACCACCTGCTCGACATACCACTTGGTCGCCGTCTCGCTGCCGACGGGCAGGTAGTTGATCACGACATCGGTGCCGCTGTCCTTGAGGACGCTGACGATGTCGGCAGTCGAACCGGGCGCCTTGGTGATGACCTGCGAGAGGTATTTGCCCAGGCCGTCGTGGGTCATGCCGCGCACCACCGGCACCCCCTTGGCGGGCACGTCGGCAAATTGGTACGTGTTGTTCTGGCCGGCGAAGATCGCCTCGCTGAGGTCCGTGCCGACCTTGGCCGCGTCGATGTCAATCGCCGCCGAGAACTCGATGTCGCGGATGTGATAGCCGCCCAGGTTGACGTGCATCAGCCCGGGAATGAAGTCCTCCTCGGCGGCGTGCTTGTAGAACTCGACGCCTTGCACCAGCGATGAGGCGCAGTTGCCCACGCCGATGATCGCGACCCGCACTTTGTTCTTGCCCACAGTTGTGCCATCCTCCTCATGTGTCCGGTCTACCCGGTTGCGCCCAATGCTGAGCGCGCCGCTCATACACTCGCGTCGAGCGCACGAGGCGCTCTACGATTTCTAGCGCTATCTGGTCTGAATCTCACTCCGCTCCGCGGCGTTCGAGATCGCTGGTGACATCGCCGGCGTGTGTGGCCTACCAGTAGTGTCTGGTCCGCCCGCCAGCCCGCCGAGCATATGCAGGCAGTGGCGATAGCGACCTGTGTCCAGCGAGCAGTAGACCTGCCGCCCCACGCGTCGCGTGCGCACAAATCCCGCCCGCCGCAGTTGACTGATATGCCATGAGACCAGCGGCTGGCTGACAAATCTGCCACGTGCGGCTAGCAACTCGGCCAGGTCCGTCACGGTGATCTCGCCGCTGGTGTCGAGCACGGAGATCATCATCAGGCGCACGACATCGCCGAGCGCCTTGAGCATGCGCTTGAGGTCGAGATAGCCGTCGTCGTTGGCGAGCTCATCCCTACTGTCCATGCGGTTGTCCTCGTTGCTGTGGTACATCTGGTCTCATATCAATCACTGCTATATAAACGACAATTTATATATAGCCAGCCGCTCCCTGCCGTGTCAAGCTCGTCTGCACAAGATGAGGGAATTCAGTAATATTCAGTAGTATTCAGCCGGCGCGTGGCAACGTGAAGGAGAACTGCGCGCCGCCTTCCTGTCGCTCCTCGACGCGTATCGTCCCTCCGTGCGCCTCGACCAGCGAGCGCACGATCGCCAGCCCCAACCCGCTGCCGCCTGTAGCGGCGCTGCGTGATGCGTCGAGCCGGTAGAAGCGTTCGAAGATACGTTCGCGGTTCTCCGGAGCGATACCCGGCCCGCTGTCTCCAATCGTCACGCGCACCCATCGCCCTTCGACTGTGCCCGCAATCTCGACGGTGCCTCCTTGCGGTGCATGGCGCAGCGCGTTATCCAGCAGATTGAGCAAGATCTCCGTGACGCGGTCGCCATCGGCATAGACGGTCGGTAGATCTGTCGGTATCGTATTGGAGATGGTAATTTGCTTGCGCTCAATCTCGCCCCCCAGCACATCCAGCGTCTCGCCGGCCAGCGCAGGCACATCCAGCGGTGCGCGGTCGAGCGCCTGCGCGCCCCCCTCGAAGAGCGCCACCTGCCGCAGTTGATCCACCAGCCGCCGCAGTCGTGCCGCCTCCCGCGCGATAAGCCGTGTCGTCTCCTCGCGGTCACCCTGCTCCTGCACCACCCCATCGAGCAGCGCCTCTGTGAAGCCCTGTATCGCCGTCAGGGGTGTCGCCAGCTCGTGTGACACGTTGGCGATGAGCTCGCGCCGCAGCCGCTCCTGCCGCTGCAGTTCACGCACGTCGCGTTCGAGCGCCGCCGCCATCTCATTGAAATTTGTCGCCAGATTACCCAGTTCGTCTGGTGCTGCGGCTGCGACCCGCGCGGCATAGTCGCCGCCCGCCATGCGTGCCGCCGCAGTCGTCATCTGCTCCAGCGGCTGTGTCAGACGGCGCGAAAACAGCATCGCCACCCCCGCCGCCAGCAGCGCCACCGCCAGTGCTGCCAGCAATATCCCCCGGCTCACCGCCGTTGCGAACACAGGCGCCCGATTCGTGTGAGGCGATGGCGTGGAAAACGCCACCGCGCCCACGATCTGCCCGTCGCTCGTGCCGCCCATGCGTATCGGCTGCGCGGCATAGAGTCGCTTGTTCAGTGACAGGAACGACGACCCCGGCAAGCCATCCTCGCTGGATTGCCCCCGCAATGCCCGTTGCAGCGCCGCAACCACCACAACCCTATCCTGCGCCGTGTCTTGCAGCGCGCCTGCTCGCTCGCTTGGTCCGCTGGTTGGGACGATTACCAGCGTGCCGGTGTGATCCGCGATCCAGACATTGGCGCCGCCGAAATGTCCGTCAGCCAGCGGTGTGACAAAAAAGCGCTTATTCGTTTCAGGCGAGAGAAACGCGCTCGATGCGACATTCGTGTTGTCTCCCGAGCGCGCATATGCCTGCCCAAGTCCCGTCGCCACCTGTGCGATTTCCGATTCGAGCTGTGTCCGTTGATAATCCTGAAAGGAGAGCGTAGCGGCTAGCAGCGCGATCAGCGCGACCGTCAAGATCGCCCCAAGCGCCACCAGCGACGCGCCGAGCGCCATCTGCACACGCAGGCTCCGCGGGCTTGCTATCCGCCACAGCGTACGCCTGTGGACCCCGCTCCACGTCCGTGTTCCGGAGACCCAGCCGGCCAAGGGCTGGCGCAGCTTCGCCACCGTTCCCATGCCGCATTGCCCTCCCACTTACCTGCCGAACGAATGGTTACGACGCTTCCGATGCCCCATTGAGGCCCGAGGCCGTCCCCGATGCATCGAATTTATATCCCACACGCCAGATCGTCTTGATGAAGCGCGGGTGCGCTGGGTCGCGCTCAACTTTCTTGCGTAGCGTGCCGACATGCACATCCACTGTGCGGCTGTCGCCAAGGTAGTCGAAGCCCCAGATGCGGCTGAGCAGCGCCTCCCGCGTGAAGACGTGATCGGGCGTGCGCGCCAGCGTCACCAGCAGATCGAACTCTTTGGCCGTCAATTCGACGGTTCGCCCGTCCACCTCCACATGACGCCCCGCGGGCACGATCAGCAATCCCTCGAATGCCAGCCGCTCCGGCGGGGCATCTACTGTTCCCGTAGTCGCAAGCGCAACAGCCGGAGTGGCTCTGCGTAAGATCGCGCGCACCCTGCCCACCAGCTCGCGTGGGCTGAATGGCTTCGTCACGTAATCGTCGGCGCCCAAGTCGAACCCCTCGATGCGGTCCTCCTCAGTGCGCCGTGCCGTCAGCATCAGAATCGGCGTGCGCGCGTTCGCCCGGATGCGCCTGCAGACCTCCCAGCCGTCGAGGCCCGGCAGCATCAGATCCAGCACCACCAGATCGGGCTGCTCGCGATCGTGCAGTGCCAGGCCGGTCACACCGTCCGCCGCCGCCAGCACACGAAACCCTGCCTCCTGGAGATAGAGCCGCACCAGCTGCGCAATGCTCGCCTCATCCTCGATCACCAGGACCGTCTGTTGCGTCGCGGAAGCCTCCTCCGCGCGCTCATCATCTCCCTCGTGCATATGTTGCCTCGGTCACTGCCACACTCAGCCAGCTCACGTATACCACAAACACAGCACCCGGCTCAGTCCGTGCGCAGTGCGACGATGGGATCGAGCTGCGACGCGCGGATCGCCGGGTAGAGCCCGAAGATAACGCCGATCGCCGCCGAGACGCCGAATGCCAGCACAATTGGAATCGGGTTGAACGCGAATCCCAGCCCAAATGCGTGCGTCATCAACAAACCACCCGCCAGCCCAATGAGAATGCCGATCACTCCACCAAGACCGCTGAGTGTCAGTGCCTCAATCAGAAACTGGTTGCGAATATCGCCGCGTCGCGCGCCAATCGCCATGCGGATGCCGATCTCGCGTGTGCGCTCCGTCACTGACACCAGCATGATGTTCATGATGCCGATACCGCCGACGAGCAGCGAGATCGCCGCGATGCCCACCAGCAGCAGCGTCAGAGTTTGTGTGAATTGCTGCGCCGTCTGCACGAGCTGATTCGAGCTGCGCACCGAGAAGTCATCCGGCCCACCCGTCGGCAGGCGGTGGCGCTGCTCCAGCACTGTCGTGATATCGGTTTGCGCCTGATTGACATTGCCCGCGCTATCCACCTGCGCCTGGATCTGATCCACAAACTGCGCGTTCTTCAGCCG
>DASVOW010000864.1:0-5016 GCA_036383155.1 Ktedonobacterales bacterium | reverse complement strand
CCTCACCGTGGTAGCGGTCGACGACGATCCTGCGCACAATATCAAGCCCGAGCCCGGTCCCCTTGCCCACCTCTTTCGTCGTAAAGAACGGATCGAAGATACGAGAGGCGAGCTCCGGCGGGATCCCGGGTCCCTGGTCGGCAATCTCAACGAGAACAGTATGCTCATCATGCCGTGTTCGAATGCGCACCTGCCCGTGCCCGTCCATGGCGTCGATCGCATTGTCAATCAGGTTAGTCCACACTTGATTGAGCTCGCTCCCGTCAGCCAGGACACGCGGCAGAGTGTCATCGTAGTCGCGGATGACCTCAACGCCCGCCCGAAGCTTGTACCCCAGGATCACCAGGGACTTCTCGATACCTTCATGAATATCGATCTCCTGCTCGGGCGAGCGATCTATGTACGAATAATCCTTGACCACAGAGACCAGGTGAGAGATCCGCGCGGTCGCATCGTCGATCTGATCGAGCAGAGCCGTGGCAAGCAGCGTGTCGGCCACCCAGTTCAGCGCGCCGCTGAGACCGTTGGCGCCGAGTGAGACTGCCGCAGCCTCCAACCGGGGAATATCGAGGCCGGCGGCGACGAACGCGGGTGCGAGATCCCATGCGTTCTCCACAGCATGCTCGTCCAACCAGTTGCTGATCTCCTCCTCCTGCCGCCCCGTCTCTATCACGCTGAGCCTCGCTGCTGCGGCGGACCGGGCGACTGCCTCTGCCTGGAGATCCAGCACTGCTCGGATCTGCGCCGGCGTGAGCTCGCCCGTCTCGGCCCTGCCAATGAGTGCCACCAGACGGCCCACGACCGTCCGCAGGTCAGCAGAGGCGCTCTTCGCGGCAGCCGCAGGATTGTTCACCTCGTGCGCCAATCCTGCCGCAAGCGTCCCCAGAGAGATCAGGCGGCCTCGTTCGCGCACCGCTACCTCGATGAACTCAAACGTTTGAGTGTAGCCATCGAGCAGATGCTTCGCCATGGGCAGCCACTCGTCCAGCAGATGTCCAAGATCACTGGAGGAAAGTTGAAAGATACGGCTCGCGCGCAGCGTCCGTCCCGTGGCGCGATACCCACCGCCTGTGCCTGATGTAGCAAAGGCGCGGATGCCGCCGGCGTAGGTGCCAGGGCGTGATAACGTCCCGATGGCGATCCGCTGGCCGCCTACGTGACGCGTGAGTTCCACTTCCCCATCGAGCAGCACCCAGAGGAAATCCGCTGGCTGGCCCTCGACGAAGAGCGTCTCCTCCGCCGGAAACGTGATCTCCCTGCCCAACCCCGCGAGGGTGTGGAGCTGCTCGTCGGAGAGCTTCTCGAAGAGAAAGGTGGACCGCAGATCGTCGATGAGCATTACGTCTTGTCCAGATACTGGTGCACAAGGTACACAGCCATAGCTCCCTCCCCCACCGCCGAGGCCACCCGTTTCATCGAGGAGCGCCGCGCGTCACCTGCGACGAAGACGCCCGGCAGGCTCGTCTCCAGCAGATACGGTTCGCGCTCGGCTGCCCATCTCGGGTGGTCACCAGCGCGCAGGACCTCGGCGCCAGACAGGATGAAGCCCTGCGCATCTCGCGCTACTGCGTCGCCGATCCACTCAGTATGCGGTAACGCGCCGATCAATACGAAGAGGATGTTTGCCGGCACAACCTCATCGCATCCTGTGTCGCGGTCGGCAATCGTGATCGTTTCGAGGTGGGTGCTCCCTCCCACTGCCACCACCTCGCTCTGCAATCGGAGATGGATGTTCGGGATCGATGTGATCTGTTCAATCAAATAATGCGACATGCTCTTTTCGAGTTGATTGGCTCGTACGAGAAGGGTGACGCTGCGAGCGAAGCGCGAGAAGTACACGGCCGCTTGGCCGACGGAGTTGGCTCCTCCGATGATGTAGACATCTTGATCGCGCATGCCCTGCGCCTCCGCCACACTGGCGCCGTAATACACACCCCGCCCCACAAACTCCTCGAATCCTGGAGCATCAAGACGACGATACGAGACGCCGGTGGCGATGAGCACTGTATGGCTGCTCAATTCGGCGCCTCCGCTCAGCCGCACGACCCGCGCCGGCCCGCGCGCCTCCAGGGCGCAAGCCTCCTGCATTGTCATCATCTCAGCTCCAAAGCGGCGCGCCTGCGTAATTGCTCGCCGAGCCAGTTCCAAGCCACTCACACCAGAGGGAAATCCCAGGTAGTTCTCGATGCGCGAGCTCTGTCCCGCCTGGCCCCCAGGTGCCTGCTGCTCCACCAGCACCGTTCGCAGTCCCTCGGAGGCGCCATAGACCGCAGCGGCAAGACCAGCAGGCCCCGCACCGATGATGATCAGGTCGTAGAAGGGAAGCTCCGCGTGTGTCAGGAGCCCGATTTTGGCCGCGAGATCGGCGTTGGTTGGGGCTTCGAGCACTTCCCCCGACGCGGTCACGACGATCGGCAGCCGCTCAGGAGTAGCAGACACACCCGAAGCGGCCAGCAATTCCTGCGCTTCCGCGTCGCTCTCCACGTCCAACCAGAGAAATGGCACGTTGTTGCCTGCCAGCAGATCCTTCACTTCATGAGAGCGGGCCGACCAGCGATGCCCAATAATCCGCACCCCCTCGAACGGCGGCTCGTAATGAGCAAGCCAATCGTCGAGCAGGTCATCCAGCACTGGATAGAGCTTCTCCTCTGGCGGATCCCACGGCTTGAGCAGATAGTAGTCGAGGCCGACCGTGTTGATGGCCCGAATAGCCGCGTCGATGTCGGCGTAGGCCGTCAGCAGGACCCGTTTGGCATCAGGGAAAAGCTCAATCGATTGCTCCAGCAGATCGACACCTGTCATTCCAGGCATACGGTGATCGGCCAGCAGCAAAGCTACCTCATCTCCGCTCAGCTTGAGCTCACGCATCGTCTCAAGGGCTGCGGCACCCGACTCGGCACGCAGCACGCGGTAGCTGTGGGCATACTGCCGGCGCAGGGTGCGTGTGATGGCCTGGGAAACCGCGGCATCGTCATCCACGGTCAGCAGAATCGGCTTGTTCATGATGAATGTCCTGGCGCCCCAGCAGGCGCGAGCCACGAAGTCCTTTCCCCGCAACCGCCCGGACCTTGAAACGGGAGTGGGTTCTGCGATCCAAATTCACTTATGTCGAGTATATGACAGGTCGCATCGGCTAGCCAACCCCAGCCCGGAACAACTCATTAGAACACGTGCTGCGACCGATCTGGCATGATTCCGTACAGTGATGGCAACGCTCGCGCTTGGCCTCGTCCGTGGGGTCCGCGCCATCGTATTGTGCAGCACGCGCGCTGCGACCGGGTGCCGCTCGGCATGGTAGGTATCCAGCAGGCTGTCTGGTGACGCCCCCTTGACCACCTGGGCCAGCTTCCATCCCAGATTCACCGCATCCTGTGCGCCGATGTTGAGGCCCTATCCGCCCACCGGGGATGCACGTGTGCGGCGTCGCCGGCCAGCAGCACCCGTCCCTTGCGGTAGGCTGCCGCCCGTCGCGTCATATCCGTGAACCGGGAGATCCCGGTGGGGCTGTGCACCCCGTAATCGGTCTCGCAGGAGGCGATGAGCCCCTCACTGAGATCGCGCAGGGTGGTCACCCGGGTGTGCTCGACGCGCCGTTCGGTGACGAGGACCCGCACCGGCCCCCCATCCTCCAACCTGTTCAGGGAATGGATACCGAGGACGTCGCAGTGGGCGCGCCGCGAGGCGGCCGTCATCCTGACGGTGGACGCCGCGCCCTGCCGCGGCCATGCACGCGGCCAGCCACGCCTTCGACCAGGCCGCCAACGGCGTCTGGCTGACCGACCACGTGCCGCCCGGCTACCTGTCGGGCTGGCCTGCTAGGGCAGGATCTCGACGTACCCATCCGTCCCATGCACGCGGATCCGCTGCCCATCCCCGATCAACTGGGTGGCATGCTCCACCCCCACGACGGCCGCCACGCCGTACTCCCGTGCGATCACCGCGCCATGGGTCATCAGGCCCCCCACCTCCGTCACCAGGCCCTTGATCGCGACGAACAGCGGCGTCCAGCTGGGGTCCGTGTGGGCGGTGACCAGGATGTCGCCCGGTTCGAGATCCGCCTCCGCCATGTCCAGGATGACGCGGGCCCGCCCCTCGATGGTCCCGGCGGAAACCGGTAAGCCGACCAGCGCGCCAGCCGGAAAATCCTCGCGTCGGTACGACCCGGCCACGGCCTCGCCATCCGATGTGAGCACCCGGGGCGGCGTGAGCGCTTGATACGACCTGAACGCGTCCTTGCGCTGGCGGATAAGCTGGTCATCCACCTGGTTTGTGCGCACGACGTCGTGGAGCTCCTGGAACGTGAGGTAGAAGATGTCTTCCTTCTCACGAAGCACGTGGGCCTGCACGAGGCGCTCGGCTTCTTCCAACAAGGCCTGCTTGTAGACGAAGTAGCGACTGATCATGCCGTACTTCGGATACTCCCGGTACCCGATGAACGTCCGGACCCGGTCGATCATCCGCTTGACCTCCTCGGTCTTCCGCTCCCCGTCCGGCAAGACCCGCAAACGCTCCAGCAGCTCCTGTTCCTTCTTCCAGGCCTCCTGCCGCCCTTGCTCGAAGCGCCGCTTGCCGGCGCCCGGCTCGAAGTTCTTGATGTTGCTGAGGATCATGGGCACGAGTGTGGTAGGGCATTCGCTCCAACGCGGCCTGGTGATGTCGATCTCGCCGACGCAGCGCATGCCGTACTTATCAAGCCAGGCCTGGATGGCGTCTCGCGCTTCCTGCCCGCCCGCGAGCCTGGGCAGTTCGTCCAAGAAGTCCTCGTCCAGCAAGCCATCGTCCTCGACGTGCTGCAGATAAGCCACCACGTCCGGATGTGGGCGGATTACGTCCGCGACGTCCAGGAGCGCCAGCCCCATCTCCGACGTGATGTTATGGGGAACTGACTGCGTGAGCGTGTCGGCCGCATTCTTCTCGCCCAGCCACGTCTGCAGATGCTCATTGAGCCACCAAGTGGCCTCCATCCCCGCCATGATCGCCTGATGGCTTTGCGGATCGAACAAGATCCGCCTCAGC
>DASVOW010000863.1:0-3215 GCA_036383155.1 Ktedonobacterales bacterium | reverse complement strand
CCATTTGTGTCTCAACATCTATCAGTCAAAAGATTTTAGACTGATGTGACCTGACTAGAGGTTGTTGCTGATGTTTTTGAAGATAGACGCGATTTGCGGGCCAAGCAGGATCAGCGTGCCAATGACGACGATCGCTACCAGGGCGATGATGAGAGCGTACTCCACCAAACCCTGACCTCGGCCACGAGAAAACAGACGCTCGAGCATTTCTTTAAATCCCCTCACCTTTTTTATTCCGGCCACGTACATGCGCGACGCGTCTGGAAGGCGGTACTGTTCCCTCAATCCACACGCCACCACTCATGCACCAGGGCCGCCTTAAACGAACGTGGCTTAGTATAGCGGTCTTTGGGCAAGTTGAAAAGAGGGTATTAAGACCACACCCACAAAGTACTAGCCATAGGGGCGCCGATCTGATAGGTATTCCCATCAGATCGGCGCTTGGTGGGGCGAAGCGTCCTATTCTTGCGGCTTCTGCGGCTCCTGTTGAGTGGTAGGCACGTCTGTCGAAGTGGTCGTAGTGTCAGTAATGTCCGCCTCGGTGCGCGTCTGCTCGCGGCGCAGCCGGAACTCTTCCAGGCTACTCACGCTGCCCGGCTCCGACAGTGGCACAGTGGGGCGGCGTGGCAGGCTCTCGCCTTGCAGGTCGCGCGACAGCGCCTTCAAAAAGCGCCCAATGCGACTCCAGCGGGGTGGGAATGATTGTGCCCAGAAGCGCTCGGAGCCGCTGCGTCCGACGGCCACGACGGAGAACGCATGCCCCGCGAAGTCATATTCCATGCGAATGAGCGGAACACGTGAGAGCGTCATGCGCCGGGAAATGACACGACGCTCACCCTCGGCTGATGTGCCATCGCCTGTGCTTGCGGCAGTGGTCAAAGCCTGTTGCTGATCATGCGCAAAGGCCAGCGCCGATGCCCAGATAGCTTCAGGCACACTCGCGACAGGCATCGACGGAATCGACTCCAGTGACCCCTCCCACACCAGCTCCCCAACGCCTTTGCGCACCATCTCTTCATTGAGGTGCTGTGCCATAGCCTCATCGTCGAGTGGCAGCACACGCTCGCTCAGGCGCGTGTCGAACTGGCGGACGAGTTGACGATGGCGCACGACTTTGCCGGAGCCGCCGCAAGCGCGACAGGGGGCGGCGCTGGTGCCCTGGCATGTCGCGCAGACGCGCTTGCCGTTGCCACATTCGCACGGAATCGTGCCATTCACGCAATCCGGGCACGGGATAGTCTCGCCGGTAGTCGAGAGATTTGGCACCCACTGGTCAGAGGGCGGCAGCGGCACGCCATAGTCCTGGCGCAGCCGCTCGGCGAAATCGGCGATGCGCTCGCCCGCGTCGGCGGCCAAACGCTCAGCCTGCACCTGGATATAGCCCATGCTCGAACGTGCGCGGCGCTCGGCCACGGCATCAGGAATGACACCACGGCCACGGCAGCGCCGGCATGGGATGCGCGAGCGTCCGTGGCAGACCGGGCACTGGACAAAGCCTTTGCCGTCACAAGTGGCGCATGAGCGATGCCCGGTGCCGTTGCAAGTCAGGCATGCGCCGATAACCTCAGAATCTGCCAGGCGCTCGCGCCTCTCGCCGGACTCGATCTCAGGAATGACCAGGAAATCATAGTCCCACGGTGGGAGAATAGGGCCGAGCGCGGGCGGTCGCTGCCCCTGATATGGCTCGGTGGCCTCGGCGATGGTGCGCCGCTCGCCACGCTCCCGCACCTCCACACGCCAGATAGCTCCCGTATGAAATGAATGGACGCGCATGCCATCAGCGAGATCCGGATCGATCAAGAAATCACGCTCGACCCAGCGCCGTGCCAACGCCCGCGCCCGCGCTTCGACTTCAGGTGTGACGGCGCTCTCGCCAGGAGCGCCGGGGCCGGCTTCTTCCCAGCGATCCGAGGCCTGCTGCAGGGCCTGACGTACGCGGGTGCCCAGATCGCCCGCTGTCTCGCGGATGACGCGCAGCGTCTCGCGCGCCTGGCGCTCCAGCTCCACGCTCAGATCGTCTTCATCGCTGGGGTAGTTCGTCGGAATGATGTATGAGGGAGTGGGCGGAGTGCCATTCACGCCCTCCCCGCTTCCTGGCTGCTGAAAGATCGGGATCGTCGACTCATCATGGTTATTCCGGCCGTTCCCGTTGCCGTTCAACTCATCGCTCACTGTGCGCCTCCTTCTGCTGTGTCGCCTGGCATCTGCTCTCTTGCCCGCGAAGGAGTGTCCGGCTCGGTTTCGTCATTGCCCGGGCGCTCAGACGGGATGAATGAGAATATGGATGTCGCGGTGTATGCGGGCTGTGGTGATTTCTGCTGTTGTTTACGCCTCACAGACCCTCGTGGTTGCGGCAACTGACCCGATCGCGTAATGGCAGGCGAGGCGCTCGCCGGCTCGGAAGCGGGCGCGGCGTGGGGCGAGAGAACCTCCACGTCGAAGATTGACGCACGCGAGACAGTCAATCCCGCTTGTGCAGCCAGCAATTCGATGGACGAGGAAGAGACATCGCGCGCCTCAGAGACCTCGCCTGCGATATGCTCGGTGAGCGCAGTGAGCGAGAGCCTGCCATCAGCCGTTGACTCCACGTGCACGCGGATGCGTTCGAGTAATGTGGCGAGCCAGGGAGTGGAGCAGAGGCCCAGCCCCTCGATCCAGTGGATCGAGGGGCTGGAGTCCTCGGACGGAGCCCCATTGATATGGTCGAGGGCGGCGGCCAGCTCAGAGCGAGTATAACAATGGAGGAGCACAAACGCTTCGGTGGGCGGCACGCAACCCCGCTTCTGGACCTCGGCGCGGATCTGCGCGGGATCGAGCGCGGCGACGCGTTGGGCGAAGTCGTCGTAGGCGCGGTCGAGCAGCCCCAGCAGCGCGGCAGCCGAGACGCGATTCCCATACCACAAGACGGGAATAGTAGGGTCGAGCGCCGCGAAGTCTGCCCGTGCCGGCTCGGGTGCCGCGACCACCTGCGAGACAGAGTCGCGCAGCGCATTGAGCTTGCGCACTTTGCGCTCGCGGTAGTCCGGGCGCCAGTAGCCCGCGATCTCCAGATAGACCCGCTTGAAGCCGCGGGTGACTGCGAAATCGGGCACCACGATGACACCGCCCACGATCAGCGGCTCCGGCTCTCGCTCCAGATGCCAGCCATGAGCCTCGCCCACCCGCTCCAGCGCGCTAAATTCGTCGTGCAGCATGCGCTCCAGGCTGCTATCAAA
>DASVOW010000862.1:0-2816 GCA_036383155.1 Ktedonobacterales bacterium | reverse complement strand
TCGAGTGGGTGCAGGACCTCCAGCACTTCTTCTGGGCCGAAGACGAGATCAACCAGCGCCTGGAGCACATCATGGTCCGCAGCTTCAACGCCGTCAGCGCCAAGCGCGACGAGCAAAACTGCGACTTCCGTATGGGCGCCTACCTGCTCGCCGTCAGCCGCGTCGCCGAAGCCACCCAGGTCCGCGGCATCTACCCGTAGCACCCACCGCGACAACTAACGAGAGGGTAACTCCCCGATACTCGTAACAGGTTGCCATCGAATAGCTGCTTTCATGTAAGATGACGCGGCCTTCCGGCTCAGCCGGAAGGCCGCGTCATCTTACAGGGCTGCCGAACAACACACCCGACCATCCCCCCATTCCCCTATATGTGAGCGAATACACATCCACCGCGTGTTATAATGGGCGCGGTTAGGAGAACCGCTGAGCGATGGAGAGCGACATGCTCCACGCAGTCAGACTGTGCCAGTTGGGCCATGCGAGAGCGGCCAGGGGGTTGGGGTATGCTTGGACGGGTGCTGAAAAACCGCTACAAGCTCATCGACGAGCGCGGCAGTGGCAGCATGGCAACAGTCTACATCGGACGCGACCTCGAAACGAACCGCCTCCATGCGGTCAAGGTGCTCAGCCGCCAGGCCGCCGCCGAGAGCGAGCTAGTCGAGCGCTTCAAGCGCGAATTCGAATTGCTGACCCGCCTCTCCGGCCCCCATGTCGTCAGTCCCGTCGATTTCGGCGAAGATAAAGGCTCACTCTTCATCGTCATGGACTACGTAGACGGGCATAACCTCAAGCATGCCGTCCTCACCAACGGCCCCTTCCCGCTGCTGCGTGCCATCGACGTGACCGAGCAAGCCGCCGCCGGCGTCGCCACTGCGGCCGAGCGCGACATCGTCCACCGCGATATCAAGCCGCAGAACCTGCTGCTCAGCGTAGACAACATCGTCAAGCTCACAGACTTCGGCCTCGCGCGCAGCCACGAATCTCGCGACATCACCGTCACCGGCTTCTTCGTCGGCACCCCCTTCTACGTCGCGCCCGAGCAGGTGGAAAACAGCCGCAAGGCCGACGTACGTGCCGACCTCTACTCGCTCTCCTGTGTCTTCTTTGAATTGCTGACGGCCCGCGTGCCCTACGACGGCGAGCATGCGTGGGACGTCGTCATGCAGCACCTCAACGCGCCGATCCCTTCCGCGCGGCGCTTGCGCCCCGAGCTTTCCGCCGAGTACGACACCTTCTTCCAGCGCGCGCTGGCAAAGCAAGCGGACGACCGTTACCAGACCCCCCGCGCCTTCGTTGAGGCGATAGAGGTCCTGCCGATTCCTGAGCGCCAGACCGGCGGTCCAGCCAGAGTCGGCGAGTTGATCGGCGCGCTCATGCCCGCCACCGGCGCGCCGCTGCTACTGTCCACGCCTGATATGATCGTAGGGCGCAGTGATCCGCAGCGCGGCTTCCGGCCCGATGTCGATCTGTTGGCGCTCGATCCCGCGCAGACGGTCTCGCGCCGCCATGCGCGCTTCACTCGTCGCACCGGACACTTCTATGTCGAAGATTTGAATGCCTTTAATCGCACGCGCATCAATGGCGCGCCATTGGTGCCGCATCAAGATACTGAGATTCAGAATGGCGACGTTGTACGCCTTGGGAACGTCGAGCTTCGCTTCGAGGTTCGCCCGCACTGACATACATTCGCGCGCATAGGCTCCCGCCATCTCAGATGCGGGCAACTGAAGCAATTGGAAGGAATGAACACACATGGCACGTTTCGCATACGGTGCATCCCATGCCACCGCTGCATTAGGCGTTTTCGGCGCAGGCGGTCTGGGCAACTCGGTTGCGGTGGGCGCCGCCGCGCTGGTGGTTGTGGTCACCATCGTGCTGGTCTTCCTGATGGTGCTCCGCAGCAACGGCGCCAGCAAACGTACGGCCAGCGGCCTTGGCTACGACGCCCAGCAAGGGCCGATTGGCCAGCCGCATCCCGAGGACGGCGCGAATGCCTCTTCCTGGCAGCGTCAGGCGATGCCGCAGGGCGACGTAGCGGGCGCTGGACCAATGGGCCAGATGTCCGCACCATCGGCGGGACGTGCCTCCGGCGGCGCAGGCGGATGGGGCCAGACGCAAGATTACGGCGGTGGTGCGTCCGGTGGCGCTTCTGCCTCACAAGGTGGGTGGGGTGCTGGCGGCCCAGCCGGTCCCAGTGGCTGGGATGCCCCGGTAGCACCCGGACAGCCGAATCCTCAATCTGGCGCAAACCCATGGGGTATCGGTGGCAACAGCGCGGCAGCTCAGGCCGATCAATGGGGCCAGCGCGGCGGCTGGGACGCCCCCAGCGCCCCAAGTCGGCCAGCTGCGAACGCGAGTGGCTGGGATGCTCTCGCAGCCCAGGGACCGGCCGCCGGGGCAGCAGGCGGCTTTGGCGGTGGCTGGGGCACGCCGGGTGGGCAGTCCGCTCCGGCTGCCAATGCTGGCTCTGCACAATGGGGCGCAGCCGACGCCGGCTCCTCATGGGGCGCTCCGGCGCAAGCCGCGCCAGCACCGGCCAATGCGGGTGGCTGGGGTGCCAGTGTGCCCAACGCCATGGGCGCCGGCATGGGTCAGCCGCAGCCAACCAGTGGTGCGAACTGGGGTGCCGAGTGGGGAGCGCCAGCCCAGGCTACGCCGTCACCCGCCGCGATGCCGCAGGGCATGCCTCAGGGGTACGGCGATGTCGACAAGACGCGCGTCGTCCGGCCTGCCGCGGGAGCGCAGGGTCTGGGTATGCTCGTCGTGCGCCAGGGCAAAGAGCCGGGGCGCATCTTCGAGGTGCGCAAAGATCGTCT
>DASVOW010000861.1:0-3121 GCA_036383155.1 Ktedonobacterales bacterium | reverse complement strand
TCCGAATCGCTGGATCATCGTTGTTGCCGCAGTTATCATGCAACTCTCCCTCGGCGCCGTCTACGCCTGGAGCGTGTTCGTCACTCCTCTGCAAACTGAACACAAGGCGCTGGGCTGGAGTGTGACTCAGATCACGCTGACCTTTACCATCGCCATCGCCGTGCTGGGCATCGGAGCCGCCATTGGCGGATTTTGGATGGACCGCGTCGGCCCACGGTTCGTCGCCACCGTCGCGGGCGTCTGCTATGGTCTGGGCGTCCTCCTGGCGGGGTTCTCCGACGGAAATCTGTTCATCCTGTACCTGACGTATGGTGTGATTGGTGGCCTGGGCATGGGGCTCGGCTACATTGTCCCTGTGGCGACGCTCGTCAAGTGGTTTCCTGATAAGCGCGGCGTCGTTACCGGCCTGGCAGTGGCAGGCTTTGGGGCAGGTGCAGTCATCACCTCGCCTGTCGCCAGCGCGCTCATTGGCTCGGTGGGCGTCAGCCAGACGTTTATCATCCTCGGCATTGTCTATCTGATCCTCGTAGTCGCCGCCGCGCAATTCTATTCGAATCCACCGGCAGGTTATGCGCCTCCCGGATGGACACCATCGGCACGTGTGACAGCGCAGCGAGCTACGAAAGACTTCACCCCAGGCGAGGCGCTGACGCGCGGGCAGTGGTATGTGTTGTGGGCGATCCTCGCGCTCAACGTGACCGCAGGCATCGCGATCATCTCGCAGGCCAAGCCGCTGGGGCAGAGCGTGGGAGCGAGCGCAGCGGTCGCGACGGGCTTCGTCAGCTTCATCGCGATCTTCAATGGCCTGGGACGCTTTGCATGGGCCTGGTTCTCCGACCTGATCGGACGACGCCAGGTCTTCATCACGATGTTCGCATTGCAGGCTGTGATCTTCTTCATCCTTGGCAGGCTGCCGGCATTTGCGCTGTTCGCGCCGCTCGCATGTGTCGTCGCCCTCTGTTATGGCGGAGGCTTCGGCACGATGCCAGCCTTCGCGGCCGACTACTTCGGCCCCAAGCGGTCAGGCGCCATCTATGGTACGATGCTTACCGCTTGGAGCGCGGGCGGTGTGCTTGGGCCACTCGTGATTGCTCAGGTCAAAGATCGCACCGGCGGCTATGGACCAGCGTTCACTATCATCGCCGTGATTATGCTGGTGAGCATGGCGCTTCCGCTCTTCGTTCGGCCGCCCAAGGCTGTGGCGGAGACGGCACCGAGCGAGCAGGCGCAGCCATCTCCGGCGTAGTCTGGCGGGCAATTAAACCTCTCCTCCTGCCTCCTCCCCTACGGAAAGTATGGGGAGGAGGTATGCGGCGTACATGGCGGCGGCGCCGATCCTCTTTGTTCAAGGGCATCGTGCGATGCACCGGGGGAGAGCTGAGGTGCCGTCCACCTGTCGCATTGCGATGTATCTGGGCGAGCTGGCGGTGTCAGCAGATAGACAAATGAATGATCGAGGTAGCCCCCATGACAAAGCTCATTGCACCCTCACTCTGGGCTGGCTGGAAGCCCTTCGGCATTGGCGAGACAAAGCCCCACCACTTCTCTGAAATCGCCAAGACCGCCTGGGAGAACAAGCGCCACCCGCTCTATGCGTGGCGCATTCTCAACCACGGCGTCTGTGACGGCTGCGCGCTCGGCACCATGGGCATGCGCGACTGGACGATTGACAGCGTGCACCTGTGCACCATCCGCCTCAATCTGCTCAAGCTCAATACCATGGGCGCGCTGCCGTGGAAGCGCCTGGCAGAGGATGTCGCGGGGCTGAAGAAGCTCTCCAGCGCCGAGCTGCGCAACCTGGGCCGCCTGCCCTATCCGATGGTGCGCAGGCGTGGTGAGGCGAACTTTACGCGCGTCACGTGGGATCAGGCGCTGGATCTGATCGCGGGTCGGATCAAGCAGACCGCACCCGAGCGTCTGGCATTCTACCTGACCTCGCGCGGGCTGACCAACGAGGTGTATTACGTCGCGCAGAAGGCGGCGCGCTTCCTCGGCACGAATCACGTCGATAATGCCGCCCGCGTCTGCCACTCGCCGAGCACGGTCGCGCTGGGACAGACCGTTGGCGTGGGCGCGTCGTCTTGCTCGTATAAGGACTGGATCGGCTCCGACCTGATCATCTTCATCGGGAGCGATGTAGCGAACAATCAGCCGGTCACCACGAAGTATCTGTACGAGGCGAAGAAGGAAGGGACGCAGATCGCGGTCGTCAACCCGTACAAGGAGCCGGGGATGGTGCGGTACTGGGTTCCCTCGTCGCCGGAGAGCGCGGTCATGGGCACGAAGCTGATGGATCACTTCTACCAGATCAGCACGGGCGGCGATATCGCGTTCCTGAACGGCGCGCTCAAGTACCTGATCGAGCAGGATTGGGTCGATCACGAGTTCATCGACGCGCATACAGTGGGCTGGGGCGAGGTCACGGCGAGTGTGGCCGGGCAGGACTGGGAGATGCTAGAGCGACTGAGTGGGGCGAGCCGCGACGACATGCGCCGGTTCGCCGAGATGGTGCATAACGCCAGGACGGGCATCCTCGTGTGGAGCATGGGCATTACGCAGCATGAATTTGGCGTGAGCAACGTCAAGGCGATCGTCAACATCGCGATGTCGCAGGGGTGGCTCGGCAAGGAGCACTGTGGCGTGGTGCCGATTCGCGGGCATAGCGGCGTGCAGGGCGGCGCGGAGGTTGGCGCCGTGCCGAATATGGTGCCGGGAGGCAAGCCGGTCAACGCCGAGAATGCCGCGCGCTTTAGCGAGCAGTGGGGATTTGAGGTGCCGACGTGGCCGGGGCTGAAGGCTGTGCAGATGATCGACGCGGCCTACGACGGCGACCTCGACGTGCTGTATTGTAGCGGCGGCAACTTCCTCGAAGTGCTGCCGGATCCCAATTATGTGCATGAGGCGCTGGGCAAGCTGTCGTTACGGGTGCATCAGGATATCTACCTCACGACGCAGATGCTGGTGGATCCGGCAGATACGGTGGTGCTGTTGCCGGCACGCACGCGGTATGAGCAGCCCGGCGGGGGGACGGAGACGAGCACCGAGCGGCGCATCATCTTCTCGCCTGAGGTTCCCGGCCCGCGGCCTGGGGAGGCGCGCTGTGAGTGGGAGATTTTCCAGG
>DASVOW010000860.1:0-3114 GCA_036383155.1 Ktedonobacterales bacterium | reverse complement strand
CGCCGTCGAAGCGCAGGAAGGTCAGGCGGGCCTCGGGTTCGCTCCGTGGCACCGATGTGAGAAACTCCTGAATCAGGCGTCGCGTATAGAAACGCTGACCTACCGCTGAGCTGAGATCAAAGTGGGCGTGAGGAACGGCGGTTTGATCGGGGGTGGCGTATGCGTCCGCCAGGGGAGTGTCAGACCCAGTTGGGGAAAGGTTATCTGCCGGATTGGGCGGGTCGTTCTGTAACTCCCCACTCGAACCGCCGATGTCAGGCAAGCTGGATGCGTCTGATGCCTGATTGCGCATGGACACGTCGCGCGGCGTGAGATGTGAATATGGCACGCCACGCTCGTTTCCGCTACTGCCATACTCGGCCATGATCTTCTCTCACTCTAGTGGCACGCTCTGGAATGTGGACTTATCTCACGCAGTAGTATAGAACATGTATTCCATTTCGTCAATCAGATGTTGCGTAGCCGTTGTTGTCATCATCTCGTCCATGATGCGCTGTCATGACAGAGGGCAGAGAGGGGCGACTCCTTGCAGCCCCTCGCCGCGCGCCACGACTGCTCGGCTCCCACTACGACACCAGAGCATCGGCTTGGGAGCATGGAACAGTGGTAGCGGTGTATTTTGGATGTGAGCGAGCGCTCAGGAGAGGTTGAGCAGGCGCGCTAGCAGGGTCGCACCGGCATCGAGCAGCAGCGCGGTGAGGATGGCGATGACAAGGGCAGCAATCATCCGCCTCAATCCGAAGGGGGCATCGGCAGTGCGCTCGGCTTCTTCCATCTTGTCGCGATAGAACTGGATCAGGACGAGGTCGTATTGCATGGCGCGGAGATTCTCCTCGCTGGTGTCTTGCATGCCACTTCGCGGATCAATGACGGAGAGACGGCGTACATGTGACTCGACATCGGCGCGGCGCCCGGCGAGGTCGGCGAGCCAGGCCCGCTGCCAGCGGCGCATGCCGACGCGGAACGGGAGATCGATCAGCAGCAGATAGGGGAGAGCCAGCGCCAGGAGCAAGATAATACCGCGCGGTGTGAGGGCTGTCGAGACGCCGCCAAGCTCTGGAAATGACATCTCGACGATGGAGGGCTGCAGCCAGCCAAGGGCGGTGATGCCGAGCCAGAGGCCGACGATCAGCGCGGCTGTGGCGGAGGCGTGAACCATCAGCGCGAGCTCCAGCCCTGATCGCCGGGCCATAGGCACCCAGGCGGGGCTACCAGCAAAGTCGGCGCTGAAGCGGATGACGGTGAGCAGCAGCACTGGCAGGCCGAGTAATGCGAGGCTCGTCAGGGCCAAGACGGCGGGCAGCACTGAGGCGTAGGTGACGACGCCACCGGCTACTGCGACGGCCTGCAGGGCGTCCGCCGGCTGGACCAGCACGCCTGATATACCAACGAACGCGCCGCCAACGACCAGTCCGCCGATGATCGCGAACATGCCCAGGAATCCGATGACCAGCCACCAGGCACGCAACGCTATCGCGATGATGGGTGAGCCGGGGTATTCGTTGCGTGTGGAGCGGGTGGGGGAGAAGACGGAGGCGCCTAACAGCAGCGAGAGCGGCACGGGGCCACGTGTGCCGAAGTATAGGAGCGCCCAGGCGACGGCGAGGGCGAATGTGCCAATCGTGAGGCCGGTCACGCTGGCGAGGGCGCCGTTTAGGAGCGCCACAGTCAGCAGCATGATAAAGCCCACGCTCAGGAAGCCGAGGGATGCTGCCGCGACGCCCTGCAACAGGACGAGCAGGAGTAACTCGATATCACCAGCAGTCGCGAGGCCGAGGTAGCCACGCAACAGGAAGAGGCCACGCCCCATCTCTCGTGGGTCGGGTGTGGGGGCCAGGCGATCTTGCCAGACGCGTAAGCCGGAGCGCACGAGAGCGACGCGACGACGCCAGAGTGGTGTTGTATGCCGCGGGAGCTTGAAATCGACGTTCTCGCTGGCAGTGCGGCACTCTTGCTGAAGTTGGGTGATGCGCCGGGCAATGAGGATGGCGCGCTGGCGGTATTCCGGATCGGCGCCACTCTGCTCCAGCCGTTCCTCGGCTACGGATAGCCATGCCTGACGAGCGAGCCCCTGGTAGCCGCGTATGGCCTCGAAGTAACTGCTCTTATGTGTGCGAACGAGTCCGGCGGCTTCGAGATTATCGGGCAGTGTGGCGAGCTCGCGCGCCAATACGCCAAGCTCGCTGACGGCCTGGCGCGCGACATCTGGTGGCTGGATGGCGCGGAGCCGTGCGGTGAGGGTTGGTGCGCGAGGGGGCAGTGTTCCTGAGGCATCGGATGGGGGCAGGGAGGGAGACGCGCTGGATTGCGAGGCGCTGGAGGATGCCAGCGATGGGCTGCCAGCGGACGCGGCAGTGGAGGGCGCGACGGCGGGCATCGAGGCGGTGGCACGCGAGAGCAGGCCATCGCCGCCGAGGGTTCCTACGAGGTTAGGAGCAGCGGTTACGCGACGCTGAGGAGGTTGCTGACGCGCCAGCGCCGGATTGTTGTCGCCGTCGGGCAGCACCGGCAATTCGAACGGTTGTGACTGGCGCTGGGGATTCGATTGATTAACCCCGACGCTCTGATTCTTCGCACTACGATTCCACTGCACCTCACCCACCTCCTCGCCAGGTCGGATTGCACGCCGCACTCGCGACGCCCTGTGGCGCATTGTACCAGTAGGGTGCCAGGAGAGCAACTAGTCTGCACGATAGGTACTGAGGAGGGCGATGGTGGTCTCGGTGAGGTCCGCTAATGGGGCGAGGGCGATCCACTCCTGAGTGGTATGCTCATCCATTGCGCCGGTGGAGACGGTGAAGACGCGGGTATGATGGCGCAGTGCGCTCGCATCGCTGCCGATGAATGTGGTCATGGTGCGGAATGGGCGATCGAGCGACTTGCTGGTGTGGGCATAGGCGCGCAGCAGTGGCTCGTCGGGCGAGACGGTGTAGCTGTCGCAGTGGGAATCGAAGGTGACGTGAGCGCTGCCGCCGAGCGCGGTGGCAGCATCGGCGAAATCGCGCTCGATGCTGGCGAGGAGGCGGTCACGCGCGGGGCCTTCGAGAAGCGTGCGCACCTCGCCCTGGGCGCGTAGCTCGCGTGGGATGGCGTTGCGGGCCGTGCCGGCCTCGA
>DASVOW010000859.1:0-7561 GCA_036383155.1 Ktedonobacterales bacterium | reverse complement strand
GGAGCTGGCGCGGGAGGAGGCGCTGGCGGAGCTTGCCAACCGGTATTTTGCGAGCCATGGACCGGCGACGTTGCAGGACTTCGCGGGGTGGGCAGGGTTGACGGTCACGGATGCAAGGGCTGGGCTTGAGGGGGCAAGAGCAAAGGCGGGGCTGGTGGCGGAAAGGCGCGACGGTCAAGAGTATATGCGGGCGGCTGCTGAGGCTCCTGGCGTGACGGCGGACACGATGTCGAGCGTGCATTTACTGCCAGGCTTCGACGAATATCTGCTGGGGTATAGAGATCGCAGCGCCGTGCTTGCGGCCGAACATGCGCAGAAGGTTGTGCCGGGCGGCAACGGTATGTTCTTGCCGATGGTGGTCGTGGAGGGGCAGGTTGCCGGCACATGGAAGCGAACCGTGAGGAAACACGGGGTGGATATCATCCTGAAGCCATTCGTGACGCTTGGCGATGTGGAGGAGCAGGTGAGCGAGGCAGCGACACGGTATAGCAGGTTTCTTGGGGTGCCGTTGGCGTCGACGGCAGTAGTGGCGAGCGATGAAGCGCTCTAGGATCTCTCCGAACGTGTTTTGGAAAAAAGCACTAGCATGATGTGACAACTCCCCACGGCTAAAGCCGGGGGCTTCTAGGCCGAAGCCAGAGACTGTTGCCCCAGTCTCAAAATGTTCACGCTGGCATTGAGATCACGGTCTAACACCACCCCACAGCAGGGGCAGGTGTAGGTGCGGTCGGCGAGGGAGAGCGGTTGCCGATGCCCACACTGCGAGCAGTCCTGACTCGTATACGCAGGGTTCACAGCCACGAAGCGCCGACCAGCCCACGCTGCCTTGTAGGCGATGAGGTCTGTGAACTGAGTCCACGCCGCGTCATGCATGCTCTTAGCGAGGCACTGGTTGTGCGTCATCCGGTTGACCGCGAGGTCTTCCACGGCGATCACGTCAAAGGCGTTGACGATCCGCCGGCTATGCTGGTGCGCAAAGTCGCCACGGCGCCAGGCGGTGCGCTCATACACACGGGCAACCACTTTGCGCCGCTGAGTCCGCTCAGGAGCGCCCTTCTCCGCTTTGGCAAGGCGGCGCTGTGCTTTCGCCAGTGCCTTTTCCTCACCACGGAAGAAGCGCGGGTTAGCGATCACATCACCAGTGGAGAGAGCGGCAAAGGTCGTGAGGCCCACATCGATCCCCACTTGCTGCCCGGTCGCTGGCAGTGGAGACGGATCAGCACACTCACACGAAAAACTGACATACCACTTGCCGGTGCGACTGCGGCGAATGGTAGCCGTCTTGGGCGTACCTTCCATCAGGCGATGCAGAACAACCTTGATCTGCCCAACGTTCATGACGCGCAGCCGCTTAGCAGCCACATCCAACTTACAGCCACCGGGCACCTGCGGAAAGGTGAGGCTGTCATAGCGTCCCGTGCCGCGAAAGCGAGGATAGCCTGGCTCTGTGGCACCTTCATGCACGCGGCGAAAGAAGGCTTGAAAGGCCAGGTCAATGCGCACGGCGACATTCTGCAACACCTGCGAGTGCACACCCGCCAACAGGGGGCGCTCTGCTTTCAGCATCGGCAACAGCGCATGCTGGTCATAGAGCCGTACCGACTCCTGCCGCTGTTCCCAGGCCGCACGCCGATCAGCGAGCAGGCGGTTATACAGCCAGCGACACTCCTCAAGCTGCTGCTCTAGGAGCCGCTGTTGTTGTGTGTTTGGGTAGAGTCGGTACTTAAACGTCTTACGCATGCTTTTATTGTAGCATAAAGCGTGCGTGCTCTCAAGTAGGGATAGTGGTCGCCAGCGGGCGACGCGGCTTTCATCCCCATGGCTGAAGCCAGGGGCCTTCAGCCCCGAAGAATGGTAACGCCGTACACTCGACTGGCCGTGAAGACCGACGCCGGCCAGGAGCATGGGGGGCCGACGTGGGGACCTCACCGACGGGCGAGGGAATGTCTAACCCCTATGATGGCGCGCATGGACTACCACCACGTTACACTTGCGGATGGCTTATGTTAGGTGGCCGCACAGGCGAGGCATACCCAGGACGTACCGCATCGGTCCGCCACTTTGTCGGCCCTTCATCGTGAGGGTCCCCGGCGCGAGATCGTGGACGTGTTTGGCGTCTCTCTGGCGACGCTCAAGCGCTATCTGACGTAGAAGGAGAAGCTCCGTGATGCACATGATGCAAAGCACCAGATCTCCGTCAGGCCCTGGCCAACCTACGCCAAGCCCTGGCCAACGCGAAACGGGTCAGCCATCTCGCCCTTCCCAAAACGGCTCGCATCTCCCAAACGGACGCCCTGGAGGGTCGGGTCCGCAAGGAACGTCCCCCAACCGGCGGCGCTTCTGGCTGCAAATGCTCATCTTCGTCATCGTCATCAACCTGCTCTTCTACGCTCCGCTCCTCTTCAGTTCCTTGGGTGCGCGGCAGTCGACGATCACCCTCTCATACACCAGCTTCCTTCAGCAGGTGCAGAATGGCAATGTGAAGGACGTCACCCTCACCGGCCATGCTGCGTCCGGGGATTTTAAAACGCCGCTTCACCAGCAGCAAAGCGGCTCCAGCACGGGCACGGCCACGTATTCTCAATTCTCCAGCTATGTGCCAGAAACAGGCGATCCCACCTTGCTTCCCGTGCTTCAGAAAAACGGGGTAAATGTCACCGCTCAGCCTGTGCAGATCCCCTGGTGGCAGACGGCCCTGTCGACCCTGCTCAATGCCTTACCCATCCTGCTGCTGGTCTACTTTGGCTACATGGCCCTGCGCGGTGTGCGCCAGTCGCAACAAGGAGGAGGCATCTTTGGCGTCGGGCGCAGCCGCGCGAAACTCTACAACGAAGAGCGTCCCTCCACAACGTTCGCCGATGTGGCCGGGGCCGACGAAGCCAAGGCCGACCTCCGCGAAGAGATCGACTTCCTGCGCGAGCCGCAGCGCTACCTCGCCATTGGGGCACATATTCCGAAAGGCGTGCTGCTGGTGGGCCCTCCGGGTACCGGCAAAACCTTGCTTGCTCGTGCCGTCGCGGGCGAGGCGGGGGTGCCGTTCTACAGTGTCAGCGGCACCGACTTCGTCGAAGTGTTCGTGGGGGTGGGAGCCAGTCGCGTACGCGATCTCTTTGAGCAGGCCATGAAGAACGCTCCTTGCATCGTCTTTATCGACGAAATCGACGCGATCGGGCGCACGCGCGGCGGCGCATCGGCTCTCGGCGGTAATGATGAGCGGGAACAGACGCTGGAGCAATTGTTGGTGGCGATGGACGGCTTCGAACCCAACCAGGCAGTCGTCGTCCTGGCCGCCACAAACCGACCTGACGTGCTCGATCCAGCCCTGCTGCGACCGGGGCGTTTCGACCGGCAGATCACGGTGGACTTGCCGGAACGACGTGGCCGCGAAGCCATCCTGAAGATCCATACGAGCACCGTCCCCTTAGCGCCTGATGTGAACCTGGCGGACCTGGCTCGGGTGACTCCCGGCTTCTCGGGAGCCGACCTGGCAAACCTGGTGAACGAGGCAGCCCTCGCAGCGGCACGTCGGGGCAGCGTCCAGGTGAGCCGGCAGGACTTCGAGAATGCGCTCGACAAACTCCTGCTGGGTGGCAAACGGGAAGCCTTGATGGATGAACGGGAACGCAGGATCGTGGCCTATCATGAAGGAGGACACGCACTGGTAGCGGCAGTGTTGCCCGATGTTGATCCCCTCTACAAAGTGACCATCGTGCCACGCGGGCGTTCGCTGGGGGTCACGCAGTTCCAGCCCGAAGATGACCGGCGTAACTTACCACGCACCTACCTGGTAGAGCGGCTGGCTGTGGCCCTAGGCGGTCGCACCGCAGAGGAACTGGCGCTGGGAGAGAGTACAACGGGGGCGGAGAACGACCTCAAGGGAGCCTCGCAGCTGGCACGACGCATGGTGAGCGAGTGGGGCATGGGCGAGCAAACTGGTCCGGTGGTCTATGACCTGTCCGACGGCAGTCCTACCCTCAGCCAGCAAGCGCTAGAAGGTCACGAGCGTGTGTACTCGGAGGTGACAGCAGAGCGCCTGGATGCCGAGGTCGAGCGGTTGATAACGCAAGCCCATCAACAGGCGCGAAACGTCTTGACCGAGCACCGCGATGCCCTGGATCGTCTGGCACAGGCTCTCGTGCAAGAAGAGGTCCTCGCGCGTGAACAGGTGCTTGCTATCGTGCATGGGTCGCAGAAAACACAGGACGCTGTGAGTTCCGAAAAAGCACCCAGGAGCGAGACAGTTCCCATAGCGGAGCGCGGAGCATCCGGCTAGAGCCAAACCAGGAAAAGCCTAATGCCTGACGGCAAGGGCAATCAAGGTTTTGAGGTGCTTGGCTGTGGGATAATTGACGCCCGCCGTGCAGGACATCTCACGCTGCTGCGCGAGGGCACGCCCACCACCTCTGCGGCGTGTCCCTTCTCCCTCGCGGAGATGGGCACGGCCGTCACGCAAGTCGAAAGGGAGTGCCGGGTGTAGCCGTGCGTGATGAGGTGAGCAACGAGGGTTACCGGAACAGTGCGCACGCTCCACGCTCAAGGAATAGCTGGGGAAAGACATCATGATGGCCAGCAGCAACACGTTGTAGGCCTGATGCAGGACAGATTGATCTACTACTGACGTTTGCGTAGAGGGCTCAAGAGATGCTCCGCTGGCGGGATGAGCACGCAGTCGGCCCGGCTCGACTGGCGCGCGCGTGCCTTCTGCTCTTGGACGTGCTCCCTCATCGCGGCTCGTTCCTCGTCCGTGAAGCCCGTGCTCGCCTGCGCGGGCTTCTTCGTCGCCTTCTTGTCGCCTACTCCCATGTGGGACTCTCCTTTGCGGTGTGCGACGTCTGCTGGTGGGCGTGCCCCGTGAGGAAGTGCCGAAGCAGCCGCCGACGTCGGGTAAGCAACCGGTCCAAGCAACCGATCCAGCGATTGACGGCCGACTGCCGCAGGTGGGGCAAAACGTGCGCGTAGATGCATGTTTAGCCGTTCATGCAAAGGTCAGTAGCTCCAGATCAGGGTGAGTCCGGGTGGATTTATTGCCGGGACATCCTCGCGTGCTTGGTTAGCTGAAAAGATAGCACATATGCGATGAGCCCGGCAACTAGTGTCGCACTCTGGTATGTGCGTTTATGTGCGTTCGGGTGATGGAAGGATGCTTCCCGCTCTGGTGTATAGCTGCTGTTCGCCGTGCCGGTGCGGGAGAAGTGTCGCGGGAGAAGCGTATAGTAGAGATGATGGGTGCTCAAGCGTGTAATAATAGAGGATAGTGGGCACTCAAGCGTAGGCGTGTGCGCGGCGGGGAGCTACGCAGGCGAGAGGATGGTGGCGGATGCGACGATACCTGATCCGGCGACTGCTGCAGGCGGTGATCCTGACGCTCATCATGTCGGTGGTCTTCTTTGGGCTGCTGCACGCCATTCCTGGCGGGGGTCCGGAGAATGTCTTCTTTAACTATAAGACGCCGATGGCGACACGCAAAGCGATGGCGCACAAATGGGGACTCGATCAGCCGCTGCCGGTTCAGTATCTCACCTGGCTGGGACGCACGCTCCAGGGCGACTTCGGCATCTCTATCGACAACGGGCAGCCGGTCAGTCCGCAAATCGCCAAGCGCTTAGGCATAACAGTGGAGCTGTTTGTCTATGCCTTTGCCTTTGCGCTTGTCGTTGCCATCCTCCTGGGCGTGTTCTCGGCGGTGCGCCAATATTCGGCTCTCGATTATAGTGTGACGCTCTTTGCCTATGCCGGTATCTCGATTCCGTCGTTTTTGTTTGGGTTGTTCTTGCAGAACATCTTTGGGGTGCAACTGCATCTGTTGCCGGTCTTCGGGCTGAATTCGTTGATTACCAAAGGGTTTTCGCCCTTCCAACTCTGGCAAGATCACATGCTGCATCTGATTCTGCCAGTCCTCCTGTTGTCGTCGCTGTTCATCGCGACGTGGAGCCGCTTCTTGCGGGCGAGCATGCTGGATGTAATCAAGCAGGATTATATCCGCACGGCACGGGCGAAGGGGTTAAGTAGAGCCGCGGTGTTCTTCCAGCATGCGCTGCGCAATGCGTTGATCCCGCTGATCACGCAGGTGGCACTCGACTTTGGCGGCATCGCGGGTGGCGCGACGATCACCGAGACGATGTTTGCCCGACCGGGATTAGGCAGTTTTTTCTTCGAAGCACTGGAGCTGCCGGATTATTCCGTGCTGCTGGCCTTGCTCATACTTGGCGCCGCGTGCACCATCGTGTTCAACCTGGTAGGCGATGTCCTGTATGCGGTGGTCGATCCGCGTATTCGCTACTCGTAAGCTCTATGCGAGCCACGCATATTGTCCGCAACGTCGAGGTTATCTATGCGCTAGATATATCCTTGCTTGGCTCATCGCGCATATGGTATTCGGTCAGTTAATCAAACACGCAAGGATGTCCCGGCGAGTGGCATCGCACTTCGGCATATGTACGCGGGTGATGGATGGATGCCACTCACACTGGCATATGTCTGCGCATACCTGTTGCTCACCGTGCCGACGCGGGAGAAGTGGCGGGGGACAAGCGTATAGTAGAGATGATGGGTGCTCAAGCGTGTAATAATAGAGGATAGTGGGCACTCAAGCGTAGGCGTGTGCGCGGCGGGGAGCTACGCAGGCGAGAGGATGGTGGCGGATGCGACGATACCTGATCAGGCGACTGCTGCAGGCGGTGATCCTGACGCTCATCATGTCGGTGGTCTTCTTTGGGTTGCTGCACGCCATTCCCGGTGGCGGCCCGGAGGCGATCCTCTTCAATATCAGGACGCCGCTGGCGACACGCATAGCTCTCGCGCATAAGTGGGGGTTCGATCAGCCGTTGCCGATCCAGTATCTCAGGTGGCTGCAGCACACCCTCCAGGGCGACTTCGGCCTCTCCATCGCCAACGGGCAGCCAGTGGGGCCGCAAATCAATACGATGCTGAACCCGACGCTGGAACTGTTTGGCTACACCTTTGCCTTTGCGCTGATTGTCGCCGTCCTGCTGGGCGTCTTCTCGGCGGTGCGCCAGTACTCGGCTCTCGATTATGGTGTGACGATCTTCGCCTACGCCGGGATCTCGATGCCGGCGTTCTGGTTTGCGCTGATCTTGCAGGAGGTCTTTGGCGTGCAGTTGCATCTGTTGCCGATCTTTGGGCAGGCGTCGGTGGATACGGAAGGGTTTTCTATCTTCGAGATCTGGCAAGATCGCATGGTGCATCTGATTCTCCCGGTCATCCTGTTGTCGCTGCTGTTCATCGCGACGTGGAGCCGCTTCTTACGGTCGAGCATGCTGGATGTGATCAAGCAGGATTATATCCGCACGGCCCAGGCAAAGGGGTTGAGTAACCGCGTGGTGTTCTTCCGGCATGCGCTGCGCAATGCGTTGATCCCGCTGATCACGCAGGTGGCGATTGACTTTGGTGGGATCGCGGGTGGCGCGACGATCACCGAGACGATCTTTGCGCGGCCGGGGCTGGGCAGTTTCTTCTTCAATGCGCTGGGCACGCCGGATTATTCCGTGCTGATGGCCTTGCTCATACTGGGCACGGTGTGTACCATCGTGTTCAATCTGGT
>DASVOW010000858.1:0-2502 GCA_036383155.1 Ktedonobacterales bacterium | reverse complement strand
GCGTAGAAGTGGGCTACCTGCACATCAAAGGCGATGGTGGCGACGAACGCGGCGGCGAGCACGGCGGTCCAGCGGCCGGCGAGACGGCGGGTGAGCAGACCGGCGAGCAGGACGGAACCGGAGTCGAAGAGGGCGGAGAGTACGCGCCCGACGAGGGTGAAGTGGTTGAAGTCGTCCCAGGAGCCGCCATCGGTGGGGATGAAGCGGCCATGTGTGACGCTTGTGAGCCAGGCGAGGCCGTGCGTGACGGCTGCCAGCAGGTAGAGCGGCAGTGAGCCGTAGGCGAAGAAATGGGGGTTGAGCGGCGAGGAGGGCGAGAAGAACCAGCCAGGTCCGGTGTAGGCGGGGTCGCAGTTGGCGACGCGGGGTGTGCCGGGTAGGGAGAGGCACATCGCCTTGAAGACGATCTCGCGCTCGTCGGGATGCAGATGGTTGTTGGCGTCCCAGTTGAGCCCATAGAGGCGGGGAATGAGGGACAGCAGCGTGCTCGCCAACAAGAGCCAGAGCGACCAGTCGCGGCCAGTCGCCCAGGCGCGGAGAGATGCGACCACCTGTGATGGTGCGCCGGCTACTAAAGGCGTATCCGGCTTGGTCGCGGAGGGTGAGGTTGCCAGGGTATGCGTCGGGGCGACGAGCGCCGCAACAGGATATGCTGTAGGGTATGTCTTCGTCTTGGGCGCCGTGGCGTCCGCCGCTCGCGACCGTCGTCCACGTCGCGCTTGCTTGTCACGCACGCGCACACTCCACTCAGCTTGCCGGCATCGCGCAAGCCGCGCTCCTAGCCATGATGCACATTAACGACATAGGGTGGAGTACGGACCTCTCCCCCTACCTCCTCCCCGGCGCGGGGAGGGGAGTAGGTGGCGGGCGGAGCGGCGGGATCCGGCACTTGTTGTTAAACGGCATAACGGTTGGAGCATGGACGCAGGGAGAAGCTTCAGGTCTCTATGCAGTCCAACAGCTCAGCGCGAATCGGTATGATATCTCGGTTGATCTGTCCCCACGATGACACGCTCACTTCGCGAGGATTGTAACACCAGGCACAGATGCTCGCAACGCGACTAGCCCAGGACGAAGCTATCGGTGAAAGGGCTGCGGTCGTCGTCGTGGGTGTGGGTGGCTTTCTTGCGTTTGCCGGGGATGCTGACGGCTGAGTGCTGGCCGGTTATCTGCGCCAGGGTGGGGAATTTCCCTGATTCATAGCGTTGCTCAGCGCGCCATACCTCCTCGGGAACAGGACCGATGGGTGTTTGAGGCACGTGGTGACGTTGCGCGGGCAGGTGCGAATGGGACGGAGCGGCGGCCTCAAACTCGGTTTCCCATGTGACGGTAGGAGCTTCTCCGCTCAGCCAGGCGGGAGGCGTGAAGCGTTGCGGCTGTTGGGGTGGCTGCTGTGGCTCGACGCGGCGGTTTCCCTGGCGCGGCATCGAGCGGGCGGGCTGCGGCTGCTGGTGCCGATTTGGCTGGGTGGGCTTTACCGCAGGCGTGGAGCCTGTCAGCCAGGCATTCTCCGCGCACGCTGTCTCACTGTTGCGGGCACTGGGGCGCTGGGATGACTGTGCTGGCTGCGCGGGTGCGGTGTGTGCTGCTGGCTGGATGGGCGGGTAGGTCGGGTAAGCGCGCTGCTGCGGCGCAACTGGGCTGGACGATGGGACTGGTGTAAAGGTGGGCGCGGTGGCAGCGGGGGAGATGGGGGGATAAGCGCCGGATATCCACGAGCCGTTCTGGAGAGGGCTGGCGGCAGGTAGCGCGAGGGGGATCTGGCAGCCCTCGATGATGAGTGACACGCCTATGCCACTGCGAAGGTCGGCGAGCTGGCGACGCAACTCGCGGTTTTCTGTCTCCAATTCGATGATCCGCTGCTGCTGCCAGCGCAATGCGTCGGTCATCTGCGCATACTCAGTGTTCATGGCGCTGCCGCTCATGGCGCTCATGGCATTTGTGGCGTGTGTGGGTCCCATCAGCTACTCCAAGTCGTCATCTGTCAGGCAATCCGTGCGCATCCACGCGCCCCGCCTGGGCGACCGCTATGAAGCTGAGAGTACCACACCTGTGGCTCATCTCGACATATTCTTAGGAGATGAGTACTCTGGTTCAGAAAGGCTGATAGTACCAACGGGGAGTTGGCACTCGCACGACAGAGTAGCAATTGTGAGAGTGTTCACGTCTTTTGTGGCACTGGTGTGACGCACAGGGGCGATACCGAGACTCGTCAGGGTTCTTACGGAGGGCGGATGGGAGATACCTGGTTGCTTGCATGCAACCGAAACATACGGGGGGCACTGGGATGAAACATCGAGATCTAGGCGCAACGGCTGTTGGGGCCTGGTGTATAAAGCATCTGTTCTCTCCCGTCGATCACTGGCTCTACCGGTATTCGCACGGTAGGTCATTCCTGTTGAATCGCCACATAAGTCCTCGTCTGCTTTTAACAACGGTGGGGCGAACGACCGGCAAGAAACGAACAGTACCGCTCTTCTATCTCCGGGATGGCGAGCGAAT
>DASVOW010000857.1:0-4419 GCA_036383155.1 Ktedonobacterales bacterium | reverse complement strand
CTGCGGCGGTGGCATCCAGGCCGCGCTGCAGCCTCGCGAACATCGTTTCGTCCGCTGGGCCAAGACGCCCCGGCTCTGGTACTTTGCCGGCGAAGTTGCGCTGGAGGAATGTCAACACGCGATGGACGACGTTGCCGTAGGTGGCGACCAATTCGTCGTCGTTGCGGCGCACCAACTCGTCGTAGGTGAAGTCGGTGTCGCGGCCCTCGGGCATCGTGCTGGCGAGGTAGTAGCGCAGCGGATCGGGGCCGTACTGGTCGAGGACGTCGCGCGTCCAGATGACGTTGCCGCGGCTCGACGATGCCTTGAAGCCGCCCATGGTCATGAACTCATTGGCCGGGACGTCGTAGGGTAGCGCCAAGCCGCCGAGGCCCATTAGCATTGCCGGCCAGAAGATGGTGTGGAAGGCGATGTTGTCTTTGCCAATGAAGTAGTAAGACCGCGAGGGCGCGTTCCCCTGCGGGTCGAGCCTCCACCATGCAGCCCATGCGTCGGGATGGCCGCCGCGCTCGGCCCATTCGATGCTGGCGGAGTAGTAGCCGATGACAGCGTCAAACCAGACATAGATGCGCTTATCATCGTAGCCTGGAAGAGGAATCGGCACACCCCAGTCGAGGTCGCGCGTGATGGCGCGCGGCCTGAGCCCTTCTTTGAGCCAGTTGAGAGCGAAGTTGTAGACGTTGGGCCGCCAGTGTTCTTTGCCCTCTTGGAGCCAGGCGCGCAGCGGCTCCTCAAACTTTGGCAGGTCGAGGAAGAAGTGCTCGGTCGCGCGAATTTCGACGTTGGAATTGCCGCAGAGCCGGCAGTGCGGATCGATTAGCTGCGTTGGGTCGAGTGTACGCCCGCAGTTGTCGCACTGGTCGCCGCGTGCCTGTGTGAAACCGCAGTAGGGACACGTGCCCTCGACGTAGCGGTCCGGCAAGAATCGCTTGTCGACGGCGCAATACATCGACTCCATCTCGTCCCTGAAAATGTATCCTTGCTCTAGTAACCCTAGAAAGAATGCTTGCGTCTGGCGGTAGTGGTTGGCGGTAGTGGTTTCGGTGTAGAGGTCCCATGAGATGCCGAGGCGATGCCACACATCGAGGATTTGCTGGTGGTAACGCATCGCCAGATCACGCGGCGCGATCCCTTCCCTATCGGCGTCCACGGTGATTGGCGTGCCGTGCATATCGCTGCCTGAGACCATCAGCACGCGCCGCCCTGCCATCCGGTGGTAGCGGGCAAAGATGTCGCCGGGGAGAATTGAGCCGACGATCTGGCCAACGTGCGTGCTGCTCTTGGCGTACGGCCAGGCGATGCAGACGAGGATATGGTCGGGTATGTGATCTGATGGCTGCGCCTCGTACATCCGTGCCTCCGGTATCGTTCAACAGAGTGGTGATCGATGATGATGAGCGCTCGGCTGCCTGCTGGCGGCGTGCACGGCATTATAGCACAGGGGAGGCAGAGGATCTGTGTCCATTGAGGATAGCCGAAATGGCACGGGGGTGGATGCAATCCCAGAAGGGCTATTGTATAATGAGAGACGGTGATGGGCAATGTGCTGTTTGCATTACCTCTCGCACGACTTTATTTCGTTCGAGGTATATAAGAGGCTATGTCGTTTTACTACCAGAATGAGCAGACTGGGGCGGGCGCGCGCCTAGGGCGCACCGGGGCAGGTTTCTATGTCGAGGCCTGGCATCCCGATTTCCAGCTTCCACTGCGTAAGACCTACGAGTGGTATCAGCAAGATATCGCTACCCGTGATTTCGAAGTCCTGCGTGCGGTCGTTGGCGCCACACGCCAGCAGTCTGGGTCGGCAATCGCCGGTTAGGCTGCTGATCGCAGACCTCATCTATCGCACGGGGTACGATGGAGTACACCAACCGCTGAGCACTGTTACGCTCACGGTGTGCATATAAACGGATTGATCAACCCATGCAACACAACCCCGCCGGCTCGGTGACCGGCGGGGTTGTTGTATTCTCAAGCGGTCTTTGCCTCTTCGGGAGAGGCGCTAATACACATCAATGGTGTCGGCCCCCCATGCTTCCAGCCGCCGCTTGATGGCGCCAAGGAACTGCGCCGCTGTCATACCGTCGATCACACGATGATCGAAGGAGAGCGACATATACATCATGGAGCGGATGGCGATGGCGTCGTCGATTACCACGGGGCGCTTCACGATAGCGTCCATGGTCAGGATACCGGCGTTTGGCTGATTGATGATCGCCATCGAGATGAGCGTGCCGAAGACGCCAGGGTTGTTGACGGTGAATGTCGAGCCTTGCAGATCGGCTGGCAGCAGTCTGTTCGTACGCGCTCGTGTCACCAGATCGTTGACCGCCTGTGCGATGCCTGCCAGATTGAGGGTGTCGGCGTTGCGGATCACGGGGACGATCAGATTGTCGTTGAGCGCGATGGAGACGCCAACGTTGATCTGCTTGCGCAGGAGGATCTTGTTATCCTCGGTCCAGGAGGCGTTGAGGTACGGGTGCTCCTTGAGGGCTTCGACCGTTGCTTTGATCACGAAGGTCTGGTAGGAGATGCCGTATCCCTCGCGCTGCTTGAACTCGTCTTTGTGACGGTCGAGCCAGCGCCCGAGGTTGGTCATGTCTACCTCGACGAGCGTGGTGGCATGTGGCGCAGTGTGCTTGCTGCGCACCATATGCTCGGCGATGACGCGCCGGGCAGGGGACGGGGTGATCACCTCGTCACGCGCAAAGGTGGGAACCGATGGTGCGGTCGGAGGCTGTGAGCCCCGCGCGACGGAGGGCGCGGCGGCGGCGTAGGACGGCTGTGCATTGCGCTGCGCTACGTACGCAAGGATGTCTTCCTTGCGTACACGGCCGCCCTCGCCTGTTCCCTGCACCTGACTGAGATCGATTTGATGCTCCTGTGCGAGACGCCGCGCCAGAGGCGATACCTTCTCCTGGACAGCGGTCGTGTGAGTTGCGGTCGCGTGTATGCCGTTGCTCATAGCACTTGGCACGTTACCCGTTGCGCTCATTGTGGAAGCTGCTACTGGTGTGGATGGCGCTGGCGCGCTCGCGGTAGACGGAGCAGATCCGTTGCCGTTCGGTGCTGTGGATGGTGTGGGGGCACTTGTGGTGGATGCGACGCCTGGACCACTTGCGGTTGTGCTTGCTCCACTGCCGTCGTCGATCTCTGCGATCTCTGTGCCGACCTTGACGGTCTCGTCTTCCTTCACATAGATCTGCGTCAGCCGTCCTGAAACGGGCGAGGGTAGCTCGGCGGTGACTTTATCGGTGATGATCTCGACGAGCGACTCGTCTCGCTTGACCATGTCGCCCACGTTCTTGAGCCAGCGGCCTACGGTGCCCTCGGCGACCGATTCGCCGAGCTGGGGCATCGTAATTTTGGTTGGCATACCTGCGCTCCTGTTCTCCGCACTACGTTGTGCTGGCACTGGCCGCCAGCGGTCTCTGTGGTCTTTGCCGCGAGCGCACACCATTGTGTCGCCGCGGGGTGCTGCACTGGATAGAAATGGGTGGCTGCCACTTCGGTGCGCGACCCATCTGCCCGGCGCACTGCAGCATGTCGCGCGCCAACGAACGCTCCCCATGTGTCACGCATCGCCGACGCGATCCGTCACATGCATTCTCGATCATCGTAGCATTGCCGGTTGCTGCGTGTCAACGCGGGGAACGGTCTCATCCATTAGCTCGCGAATACCCATAGCCGCTTTCCGCTTTGTACCACTATTAGCGTACCTTCTGATCATGCTGATCATGGTGACATGCACGCGGAAGGATTGTGGTATAATAGAACAAAAGTTTAAAAGGTGTTCATTTCCATAACCACATTTTGCGGGCATAGAAAGAATGGGTGAGTGCGAGTTGGTGGCAGATAAGACACCATCATCCATATAGAGGAGATAAAGAAGATGGCGGAGAATCAGCAAGCGTTCCCTCTCAACAGGCGCATCGGTCAGGACTTCGATCCGAACGAGCACCTGATGCAACTTAAAGGGCGGGACTATCTCAACGTGCAGAATCGCCTACTCTGGTTCATTCGTGACCAGCGGGCACTGATTGTCGCGGGGCTAGCAAAGGTGCCCTATGTCGTTCAGACCGATTTGGTCGAGCTGGATCGTGACACGAGCTGGGCGCATTTCAAGACCTATGTGCGCGACGTGCTGGGCAACGAGGCCACTATGTATGGCTCGGAGTCGGCAAAGGATTTCGCGGACTACGCTGAGAAGGCGAGCACGAAGTCGCTAGGGCGCGCGCTGTTGGCGCTCGGCTATGGCACAGCATTCGCACCTGAGATGGACGAGGGCGAGCGGGTGGTGGATAGCCCAGTCGATCGGCGCACATCTTCAGCTCGTGAGCGGCAGGCCAGCGTTATTCGGGAGACGCCAGCCGCACGAGAATCGCGCGAGCCTGCGGCAAGTGCCTCCGCGCCAGTGCG
>DASVOW010000856.1:0-2309 GCA_036383155.1 Ktedonobacterales bacterium | reverse complement strand
AGCAGAAACGCGGCGATATTCTGGCCAGTGTGCAGGCCAGCTTGACCGATGGTGCCGAGCGCCGTGAGCGTGAAGATCCACGCGCGCAATGAGGTGACGATGAGCACCACACCCAGGCCCAGCGCCCGAGGCGGCGTGACCGCGCTGATCAGAGTATGCATCGTTGGTAACGAGGTTGGTAACGAGTGCGTAGGCTCCTCGCGCCGAAAGGCGCGTCGCACCCCCAGCACCCAGAGCAGGAGGCCGGTCGCAAGCAGCAGTCCGGAGACAACAGGTTGGAGTGCACTCCTGCCGTAAAGTCCTGCGTAGGCGCTGAGCGCCGTGCCAAAGAGCAGACCCTGGAGCAGCCGTATCATTGTGACGCCACCCACAAATGCGACGGCTTTGATCACCCCACGTGTACTCCTCAAGAGGAAGAGCACAAGGAGCACCCACGTTGGCATCATGAGACTGCCAATCATGGGCGGGATCAGTTGGACAAGAACGTTGCCCATGCAGTTCTGCTCTCTGCTTGTTTCTGGTGCACAAGCCTGGACATATCACCCTCGATGCGCCCCTCCTGTACTCCTCGCTCGTGTATACCGCGACGGTATCTCAGTGCCTCATTACGCCCTAGTGCCCAAGCTGGACAATCTTGGCTCTGTCAGCGTGGACCCGTTTCCATCCGAAGTCGAGTGCGACGCTGAGCACGAGAATGGCCAACAATGTGAGCAGCGAAGCCGGCTCGTGGATGAGAGTTGTGAACACGAATGTCACCAGGACCACGCCAGCCGCCACAATCGCGACCACCAAGACTGCGGCATTGGCGCCGGTCTCGGCTCGGACGCGGAAGTGAGCCGCGGTGATGAGCGTGAATATCAGCAGGGCGACGGCGCTGCCGATTGAGGCGATCGCGTCCAGGTTGAACAACAGAGCAAGAATCAGGCACGAAGCCGCCTGAATCAGCAGCCCGGTCGATGCCCGACCACCGAGCCGTCGCGCCATCAGCGCAGGGAACTGCCCCGTTTCCGCCAGCCGCTCGGACAGGCCGACGGCAGGATACAGCCCCGCATTGGTCGCCCCGGCAGTGGCAAACAACGCTGTGACGCTCATCAGCCAGTAGCCGGCACTGCCGAGTGCCGGCTCTGCGGCTACGGCCAGCGCGGTACCTCCCGAGGAGATCACTTGCTCCACGGTGAGCGTGCCGAACACGCCCAGCGCGATGGCGACGTAGATGACCGTTGCGATCCCGAGCGCGAGATACATCGCCCTGGGCAACTGACGCGACGGCTCGGCGAGGTCCTTTGCCGTGAAGGTGATGATGCCGAAGCCGAGGAAGGCGAAGAAGGTCAGCGCCACGCTCGAGACGATGTCGCGCAACGGCGGATACCCCGACGGCGCGAGAAGCGACGGATTCATGTTGGCGAGCGTGACCACCGCGAATAAAGTGAGGATACCCAGGACGACATAGACGATCACGGTCTGCGCACGTGCGACGAGCTTGGACCCGACAATGTTCACCACAGTTGTGACGAGGATGATGAGCGCCGCGAAGACCTTGGCCCAGACCGCGTTCTCCCCAGCGAACATGGCGCTGGCGTAGGTCCCAAACGAGACCGCCACCATCGCGGTCACGATGGCATTTGCCGAGTACGTCAGCCATGCGGTGATGCCGGTGAAGTGGCCCTCGCCGAATCCTTTCGCGACGTACTCGAGCAGGCCCCCGGCCGTCGGGTATCGGGCGCCCAGCTTCGCAAAGGAATAGCCCTGCAATATGGCGATGGCCCCAGCAAGCAGAAACGACAGCCACACAGCCGCCCCTGCCACCTCGCCCGCCGCGCCCAGGAGCGCGAAGATTCCCGCACCCACCATCGCCCCGACACCGATGAATGCTGCCTGGCGCACCGTCAGATACGTTTTCGATGACGAGGAACCGGCTTCGGTCTGGTCCATCTGCGCTGCCTCCTCCTGCCTGTGCTTGGCCTCGAGCTTGCCAGCTGCGGTACCCTCAGGTGAACAACCCAAGCTCATGGAGCTTTTTCAAGCGCCAGACGGTGAGCGGATGTGACTGTGTGAGCTGCGCCACTTCGGGCCAGAAGCCACGCACCTGCGCCGCCTGGTCCAGTAGGTTTGTGACGTCCACTTGCCGGTAGACATAGCGACCTGCCGTCAGCAGCACCAGGCCCTCTTCGCCCTGCGGCTCCAAAAAGGCGCCGTGTCGATCACAAGAGTACTCGCGTGCGCGTGAGAGGAACCCAGGTATGAGCGGGATAACGTTGATGAACGCGAGCGAGAGTTGATACCATAAGCGTGTGTGATGGAGCCGGATA
>DASVOW010000855.1:0-10133 GCA_036383155.1 Ktedonobacterales bacterium | reverse complement strand
CGCATTGAGTAGCGCGTCGGGGTCCAGCAGTCTCTGGACGTCGCTCTCGCCGAGCATCAAGACTTGCATATCACCCTCCTGCTAGTAGCGTGCTGCGACTGCGAAGCATGAGTGTCTCGCGCAGTATAGGCTATGCGGCTGCGGTTTCGCCAGGGGTATCTGGCCGCAGGGGCCGCCCACCGCATACACTGCGAGGAATACGGCCATGCTTCCGCGCGCGGCCAGGCCGGCACACAGGGAGCGTGTGCCGGCGACGAGACAAAAGGAGACGAAAGGAGAATCCCATGAACCCGGACCCTGCCCCTAGCCCAAATCCGCGCTCTACGCCAGCGACCATTGCCAGCCTCCAGCCGCCGCCAGTGGTCGTGGCCGGACGGCTCAAGGGCATGTTCGCCCCTGGCTACCTCACGCTCGTCTCCATCATCCAGGGGGTGGCCCTCGCCACGCTCGCGGGGCAGGTCGAAGCCGGGTATGCTCGCCTCGACGCCGTCGCCTGGATTCTCGCCGCCGCCACCCTGGTGAGCTATATCGGCGTCTGGAACGAGTATGCGCACGGGGCCGCGACCTACGTCTGGCTGCCTAACCTTGCCGACGCGGTCGTGCCCTTCGGCATCGCCACGCTGGAGTTGTTCCTGGCGCACTTCGCCGTTCTGGGCGTGGCGGGCCTGCGCGACTACCTGCTCGTCGTAGCGGTGACGTTCTTCGCGGCGGCCCTGTCGTTCGTGCAGGTGGGGCTGCGGCTCAGCTCCCCGCAGGCGGAGGCTGACAACCGCGACGTGCACCGCAGTCTCGTCCGCCCGCGTACCGCGCGCATCGGCCAGTGCGTAGTTAGCGGCCTGCTCGCGCTCGCCCTCTGGGCGGTCTACGACGTAGCGGGGCTGGGGGCGCACGCGCTCGTCGTCGCGCTGGTGGCCGCGGCCCTGCCGGTCGCCTTCCTGCTCGGCTCGGTGCCTTACTGGAACCGGGTGGTGGCCTACGCGCAGGCCGCCTGAGGCGTGCGGCAGAGGGCGCGCAGCAGGTGAGCGCGGCTGGCCGTTCCCGGCGCGATCACGGTCGGGGAGCGGTCCTCACGGCCTTGGAGTCGATTACGCAGGTGTGAGCGAGATCATAGCAGGTCGCATGTTTTTGTGACTATGCTACATAACATGCACACACGTTGCTGGCACGATGATGAACGTCCCACGTCCCCATGATGAGGTGAGCACGAGGTACTGCCATGGAGCCTTTAGCGGGTGGGCCTGGTGGCCGGGTGAGACGTACTATGACGACTCGTGGGTTGTGGGTCGTGGTGGTCTGCCTGGCCCTCCTCGGCGCTTGTGGCACGCCTTCCAAGGTTGTGCCTGTTCCGCATGAGGCGGACATTGTCTTCGCCTATGCGCAAACTTACGAGGCCGGGGTTACTGGCGTCAGCTCAGTAGACGGCGCTGTGGTCTGGCACGCGGCTATCGGACACTCGAACTGGGCTCCGATCATGGTTGGTGATAGCCTGTACACGTGTGTGAGTAGCACTGCCGGCACTCACATTATGGCCGTCCGTATCGCAGATGGTCAGGTTCTCTGGCGGACCAAGCTCCCAAGCAGTGGATACAACTATGTGATCAATGCGGACTCGACGACCGTCGTCGTGAATGCAGGCGAAAACGGCATGTACGTATTGGATGCGCTCACTGGAGCGATTCGCTGGCATCTCTCATTCAATGCGGGCGGGAAATCTGTTCTGGGCGCTGGAGTCGTCTATACATTTGTTCCACGCGAAGGATCGTATACCTCTGTACTTACTGCTTTCCAGGCCAGCGATGGCAAGCATCTGTGGACAAGTCCGGATGATGAATTCGGTGGTGCTATCATCAACTCTACCGCAGCCTTTGGTTCCACGCCAGCACCTAAGGCAGCCGCGCTTGGTCTGCGCGATGGTCGCCTGCTGTGGACCAGCCAAGTGGATGGATTTCCAATTGCGGCGACAGAGAGTGCCGTATTTGTGCAGCGCACTAACTATACACTCGCGGCGCTTTCCGCTACGGATGGCTCAGTGCTTTGGGAGTCCTCGGTCAACGCAGGATACTATGCCGGCTCCTACAATAGGTTGCCCAATGTGAACGGCGTGCTCTACATTGTAAACGATACGGGGGTCGCTGCTATTCGTGCGCGTGATGGCACCTTCCTCTGGCGGCTCTCCGGACTGAACTATAGTCCGCGGCAGGTCATCGTCGTGAAGGGTGTGGCATATGTCTACCTGTCCCACCAGTCAGCAGGTCTCTTCAGCTGTCCGATAGGAGATTGCGCCGACGAGATACTGGCGCTCAACGCTGCCTCCGGCGCTACTCTGTGGCGCCATGCCTTTGATGGTGCGCAACAGCTCGCGGAGCCGGTGGCAAACCAATAGCTCGGCAACTCGCTCTGAGAGGAGCCAGGCGATGGCCGTGTCACCGCGCATATAGGCCGATCCTATCGGCCATTTCATGAGGGCGATTGGCTGCCGGCTCATCGGCCATGACTGTGGTGAGCAGGAACTTGGCGCGGGCACGTCTGCTGGCGCGATCAGGCGGAGGTGTTACAGGTCGCCATAGAGGCCGGGCAGTCCATAGCTGCCAAGGGCCGCAGACACTTCCCCTGTGTGGAGGATCTCGTGCTCGAGGACGTGCCAGATGATCCACTTGCGGCTCGTGTCGCCAAACATGTTGCGCTCTTCTTCGCTCATGGCGGCAGGGGGTGAGAACATGTCTGCGAGATTGGCGGGGGTCCAGCGGGCGAGTGCGTCGGCAATCATCTGCCAGGTAGACTCGAGAGCGGCTACGAGCTCGGGGGTATCGAGCGGGGGCTGCTCGACGGGGTCTGACGGGTCCCAGTGCGCTATGGGGGCAAGATCGGCACTGCCTTCGCCCATCCACGTGTGGAACCACCAGACGCGGTTGCCAATGATGTGCTGCAGTACCAACCCTATCGACCAGTGGTGTGAGCCGGCTGGTAGCGCCAGCTGCTCGCGGGAGAGCGGCTTGATCATGTCAACGAGGTTTTGCTGGAACATGCCCCAGCCGGAGTAGAACGTGGTGAGGGGGAGGGATTGGTCCGACAACGGTGTCTTGCTCCTTACGTCTGGTACCATGTCATCGGCGGGCACACATGGCCGGCCATGAGAGTGGTAGCTGAGGCAGTATAGCATGGAGGACCGGGCAAAACTTCTTCTATCTTGCGCAATTCTTTAGCACTGTGCGTGGGGTGTCATCGAGGTGAGCGAGAAGTGCGCTCTCTGCACAATGGCTAGGGAGCGCACTTCACCGTGTCGGTTCACGTATGCCTGGCAGGGGCGTCAGGGCTTGTAGATGGTCCAGGAGCCTTGAGTGTAGTGGAGAATGGTGGCATCTTCTTCACTCTCGGTGTCATAGTTCAACGCTGTGCCAATGGCCCAGCCTTCACCGGCTGAAACCATCTGTATCTTGCTCAGTCCAGTATTCACGCCGAACGGGTAGAGGTGCCACTTGCCACCGGAATAGTGGTAGAGGATACTTGCAAACCCACCATCGAGGCTACCTGCCGCCCAGCCTTCCGCCGACGAGACCATCGACATGGCGCTGATGGAGTATATGTTAGAGCTGTTCTGGAAGTGGGTAGCGCTGGGATAGACGGTCAGCAGGTTGGGCAGCTCCGGGAGAGTGACCGGTTGCCATTCGTGGCCATTGTAGTGGAGCACGAACATGTGATGCGGTTTCCGGAAGTTGGGATCTGCGTTGTAGCCAGGCGCCAACCCGGTCATCCATCCTTCGGTTGGAGAGGCCATCGTGATGTTATGGAGATCACCAGGAGCCGTAGTAGGCCAGCGGGTCCATGTGCCGTTGTGGAAATGGGCTATGACGCCATCCTGGCCAGCGGCCCATCCCTCTGACGAGGAGAGCATCGCCAGACTTGTCAGGGACACGCCGCCGGTATCGACGGTGGACCAGGCGGTGCCATCGTAGTGCAGCAGTGACGTAGTTATTGTGGAGCCCTGCACAATCGGGGCGTACTGTATCGCCCAGCCATCGTGTGGGGTGAGCATAGTGAGTTGGTCAATCTCTCCCTGGCCAGGGGCCTTCACGGATATCCAGTGGCCGCCGGAATAGTGGAGCAATGCGGCAGCGTCTGTCGAGCTCCCCCCGCCAGAGGCCCAGCCGTCCGTCGACGAGAGCATCGAGATACTTGTCAGGTAGACTTTGGGAAACACGTCGCGAGACGCGCTCCATTTGCCGTGGGCATAGCGCAGGATGACACTTTCGAACGAGTTGGAGGCTTGATGGGCTCCTACGGCCCATCCTTCATCAGCCGAGAGCATCTGCAAGTCGCTCAGGGTTGTTCCACGCCATACTTCGTCGGGCGCGAGAACGTGGACTGTGAACCCTGCCGGAAGGGATTCATCTGGCGTTGCTGTTGGCGTAGTGCCACCGGTGCGGCCGAAGGGGTGGAGCAGCACGGTGGCGAACAGGGCAACCAACAGCACGGCGGCCACTATGGATAGGGCTGATCGGAGCTTGTGAGCGCGCGTCTGGTGGCTGCTCGCTGGGAATGGAGCGGCTGGACGGGTAGGAGCAGGGCGCCACTGAACTGCGGGCGGGCTGTTTGCCTCTCTATGGGACGGCGATGGTAATTTTTCCTGGAGCGATGCCCAGACAGAAGCCGGAGACGGGGGCTGCCCAAGCTCCGATGCGTAGTGGGCACGGAGGTGCTGCTCCAGCGGCTCGTCGTGTCGTATGTCCTCGCTCATATTAGAGGCCTCCATTGGAGATGAGATCGTAGTTATGTTGAAGTCTTGCGCGGACGGCGTAGAGGCTGCGGTGGAGGCGTGATTTCACGGTACCGAGCGGCACGCCGGTGAGGCTGGCTATCTCGGCGAGGTCGAGGTCGGCGAAGTAGCGCAGCTCAAGGACATGCTGCTGGTCGGGTGGGAGGGCAGCAAGCACGGCGCGTAGCTCATCGCCGGTCTCACGCTGCAGGGCGGGCTCGCTTGTGGTGTCAGTGCCGATGAGCAGGTCTTCGTCATCTTGCGTGAGCGGTGTGACGGTGGGCGTATGGCGGCGCGCGATCATGCGGCAGCGATTTGCCAGCAGTGTGAGCAGCCAGGAACGGAAGGGGCGGCCCAATTCAAAGCGATGCAGATTTTGCCAGACATCGAGCCACGCCTCTTGTGTAGCATCCTCCGCTCGCGCACTGTCACGCAGGAGTACGCGGGCGGTGCGCCACGCCAAGCCGCTGTATGCCTCAACCAACTCGCGGAACGCCAGGGTATCGCCCTGTTGGGCGCGAGCAATCAGCTCGTGTTCCATGCCACCCTCCTCCGGCCTATTGACGCGTCAAAAGCACTGTGCTCATCCATAGGTATGCGGGCTGGGGGCAAAAGGTTCCATCCAGTGTGGTCGCGATGAGGTGAGTGGAATCTGGACGCTGTGGCTACACTATAGGTGGGGTGGTTCGCTTGCAGTGCTTGCGATGAACAGGCTGTGATTCGCGCTCTGCTGGCTTTTATTTGGGTGAAGATGTGCGGGTGACGCAGAAGCGGCCATATTGTGGATTTTGCATTACATGTCGTACATCTCGCCGGACACCTGAACTCTGTGAAGCTGCATCTCGTGGGCGCAGGTCGAGACGATGCGCTCTAGCAGACGCTTGCTCTTGGAGGGTGTCGTGCGCACAAACAAGGTGTTGAGGGGGACGGACATCGCCGCGCCTGATAAGGATGGGTAGAAGCGCGCGGTAAATGCTTGCGTGCGGGGGCGGGGCGCTTGTTGCGGGTCCCTGGCGTAGACAACGAGATAGTACGTGCTGGTGCGTGGCAACTTCTGCCGGAACAGGGCAATGGCTCTGATATTCTGCCAGGGGACTGCCTGTGCTTTGCCGCCGAGAGGCGACTTGTAGTTCCATCTCTGTCCATCAATCTGGAGCACTGGAAGCCTAAAGACAGTGTCGCGCACGATCATGATGATGAAGACGACCGAACAGAGACCAAAGAAAGCAATCGCCACATAGGCCATCGCAGTCTGGGATGCGTCCGAGCGCACCTTGGCATCCTGCAACATCAAGAAGCCAATCAACACGAACACCGCCGAGCCAAGGAGAAGGAGGAGCAGCTTCACCGGATTGGCATACAGGCGAAGCGGTTGGCTTGTGATCATGCCGTGTGCCTTTCATATAAGCACGCCCACACCAGATGCGCGTGCCGTTGTGCTACCTCAGAACACAGCGTGGGCACTATCATACCAAGCAAAAGGTAGCTGAGCAAGAAGCCAAGACCATAAAGACCGAGGATATGAGGGCAGTTTGCAGATTGCGCACACATGCCTGACGTAGCCTGACTTTGTTAGGGGAGGCTATCACGGAGGGCGTGTAGCTGCGTTTCTAGCGCTGGGATGTCGGTGGTTGCAACCTGCCAGACCAGATCGAGACGCACCGCAAAGTATCCGTGGATGAGCCGGTTGCGCATGTCCACGATAACGCGCCAAGGTATATCAGTATGTTGTGACTTCACTGTGTCTGGCAGCTGGCTAGCTGCTTCCCCCAAAATCTCGATGCGATGTACGATAGCGTCTTGCAGCGCTTGCTGCTGTTCGAACGTCTCAGCCGTGAGTCCGGTCGTGTACGAGCGAATGAGTGCTATGCATTGGAGCATCTCGTCGAGGATGACGCGAGGATCGCGCTCGCTCATAGTAGCACCTCTTGCTCGCGCACCACGCGCTCGCGCATGAGCGGGTGCAAGCGGTCCAGCGAGGTGACGATGTCAACCCGACGACCCAATGCATCTTCGAGCGCGAGGCCAAGCATGGATACGTCAAAGAGAGATTTTCCCGGTGGCAGATCAACGACGAGGTCAATGTCACTCGCTTCGCTCTGCTCGCCACGGGCGTAGGAACCAAAGAGGCTCGCGTGCCGCACGCCATGAGCCCGCAAGATCGAGAGGAGGAGGGCTCGCTCCTGCTGTCCTAGATAAGGAGTTGTGCTCGATGTCATGGTGGGCTGCTCTCTTGATGTGTTGCTCGGATGTGACGCGTCTCGCGTATGCAGTCTAGCATACACGACAGCGGAGTGTCAGCAGCTGGTTGGCTAGTCGGCCATGACGGTTGCGAATAGGGTTTTGACGTGGTCGTGCTCGTGGCTCCAGGCGGTCCAGACGGATTGGGCCCACTGGTGGAGCATGTGGTCGCGGTTGTCGCCGGGTGGGGCTTGCAGCACGTCGAGGACGGTGAGTGCGTCCATGTGTGATGGTGGGGTGAAGTGGGGCCAGGTTTTGGAGCGGTTGGCGAGAAGCATGTGCATGTGTTGCACTTGCCGTCCGGTGTAGCCGCGCTCGCAGGTGAGGTAGAGGCCGATGAGGGCGAAGGCGACGCCGATGGGGCGCGCGTTTTCTTTCACGTGTTGGGCGGCGTATGCGTCAACCAGGTGCTGGTGGATGAATTCGGCGTCGCCGCGGGTGACGGTGTAGGCGGTGAGCTCGCCGTGGAGCTGCCAGCATTCGGGCGATGCGTTGTAGCGCTCGTCGGATGGGGCATCTGAGATGGGCAGGTGGAGGCCGCAGCCGGGGCAGTCGCGATAGTGGGGCGTGCTCATGGGGTGACGCTCTCTCTTTCCACGTCAGTATATCGTCGTGGGGGAGGGTCTACAATGTGGATATGGAGATGGTATGTTCTGGCGTGATGGCATGTGAAGATGGCGGAGTCGTGCTTGATTCGCGGTGTTCCTCGTCATACTCTTATGATGTATATGTGTACCATGGAGATGACCGCTCCCACTGGCTCCCTCCCCGCACGGGGACGTGGAATCGCGCGGCGGGTGGGGTGGTGGTAGACGAATCGTGTGGACTGTGTGGGTGGCGTAGCGGGATGGTTGACGAGGGAGGGCAATTCGGATGGCGACGATAGCGGAGACGTCACGGGGACGCGCGGAGCGGCGCGCCGCCGATGCTGTACAGCGTGAGGTAGCGGCGGGGCACGGCTACGAGCGTAATCCGGGTATGCCGCTGGATCTCGCGCGCATCGCCGCCGTTCAGGTGAACCGGAGCGCGGTGGAGCGGCGGGCGGCGACGCTGCCGGCACGGCGCACGGTGAAGAAGGAGTGGCAGGCGGCATGGCCGCTGCGGGCGATTACGTGCATCGATCTGACGACACTGGCGGGGGATGATACGCCTGGGAATGTGCGCCGCCTCTGCGCAAAGGCGCGCCAGCCTGTTCGCAGTGACATTCTCAACGCGCTGGGCGTCGCGCACCTGGGCATCCATACCGGGGCGGTGTGTGTGTATCACAATCTCGTGCCGGTGGCGGTGGAGGCGCTGGCAGGGTCGGGCATTCCGGTGGCGGCGGTCTCGACGGGGTTTCCCGCCGCACAGAATCCGCTGCCGCTGAAGATCGAGGAGATTCGGGCGTCGGTCGCGGCGGGGGCGCAGGAGATCGATATCGTGATCTCGCGAGCGCATGTGCTGACGGGCAACTGGCAGGCGCTGTATGACGAGGTGCGGGCGTTCCGCGAGGCGTGTGGCGACGCGCATATGAAGACGATTCTGGCGACGGGCGAGCTTGGGACGCTGCGCAATGTGGCACGGGCGAGCCAGGTGTGTATGATGGCGGGGGCGGATTTCATCAAGACGTCGACGGGCAAGGAGAGCGTGAATGCGACGCTGCCGGTGAGCCTGGTGATGGTGCGGGCGATTCGGGAGTATTTTGAGGCGACGGGGTATCGGGTGGGGTTCAAGCCGGCGGGTGGTATCCGCACGGCGAAGCAGTCGCTCGACTGGCTGATCCTGATGAAGGAGGAGCTGGGCGACGAGTGGCTGCGGTCGGATCTCTTCCGCATCGGGGCGAGCGGACTGCTGACGGATATCGAGCGGCAACTGGAATATTACGCGACGGGCCGCTATTCGGCGGCGTACCGGCAGCCGATGGCGTAGGTGGGGTCGCACCGTCTGCGCTGTCCCGTGGCGGGGAGCGGGCGGGCGGTTGAAACCGCGCCTAGGGGCTCCGCTGCGCTGCGCCACGAAGTCCGCCTGCGCGGACTGGGATCAGGCTGTTCATCCTCGGCAGACGATGCCTTCGCGCCAAGCGTAGACGGCGGCCTGGGTGCGGTCGGCGACGAGTGGCTGCGCTCGGATCTCTACCGCATTGGATCGCAGTGCGTTGCCGCAGGCTGGGGTGAAGGCATCCACCAGTACTCACTCATCACCGCAACCGCCACCCCGCGAAAGAATAGCATACCGTGGCGCTGCCGCCTGTGCTACACTTTTCGAGCGAACGATATCAGCCGGGCTCACGAGCCATCGGGCTGGTTCGCGCCAGCGTGGTGTGTGCGCAAGTGGCAGCATCGATCTCGCAGTCGATAGAGAGGGAGCACATAGCGTGTCAGAGAACAGCACTACTGTCAGCGGCCCCGGTTCTGCGCACACCACCTCCAGCACAACGACACCAGAGACAGAGGTCGCCGCCATGACAATAGAGCCCGCAACGTCAGAGCAGCAAGCGCAGCAAAAGGGAACCGAGGAGCAGCTCGAAGCGCGTGTCGAGGACCTGCGCACGCGTCTGCGTGAGGCTGACCATGCCTACTACGTCGAGGATAACCCTATCATCTCGGACGCCGAGTATGACAGCCTCATGCGTGAGCTACGCGCCCTCGAAGAGGCCAACCCCGCACTGATCAGCCCCGAATCTCCCACGCAGCGCGTCAGCGGCGAAGCGTCGACCACGTTCAGCAAAGTGCGCCACCTCACCGGCATGTTTAGCCTTGCCAATGCGCGTACTCCTGAGGAACTGCGCGCCTGGCAGCAGCGCGCGGAAAGACTCCTGCCCAACGCCACCTTCACCTACGTCGGCGAGCCCAAGATCGACGGCCTCAGCATGAATCTGCTCTACGAGCGCGGCAGACTCACGCTGGCCGCTACACGCGGCGACGGCGTCATCGGCGAAGACGTTACCGCCAACGTGCGCACCATCAAAGACGTTCCCCAGCAGCTCGCCGAGATTCCCGATGCGCCTACGCCCTCGCGCGTCGAGATACGCGGCGAAGTCTACATGCGCCGCGCCGACTTCGAGGCGCTCAACGAACGGCTCGCCGAGGACGCACAACGCGCGGGCACAACGCCGCGCCTCTTCGCCAACCCGCGCAACGGCGCCGCAGGATCGCTCCGC